>NZ_JBEXHY010000043.1:0-46311 GCF_040608295.1 Micromonospora sp. NPDC005197
CCCGGGTCGAAGATCGACCCGGGCCACCGGCGTACCCGGCCTGCGCCGGGTCGGACTGACCGGTGACGGGCGCTCGCCCGTCGGCGCGTTCAGGAGTTGGGACGCTTGCCGTGGTTGGCGGCGCTCTTCTTGCGGGCCTTCTTCTTGCGGGACTTCTTCGCCATGCTGACCTCCTCGTGATGGGTCGGATCCGTGCTGCGCGCGGCCTCGCGCCGGTGCACCCACCGGCCGCCCGGCGTCGGGTCCGACCCGCTGATGGTAGTGCGCTCGGCACCCGGTGCCTTCCCCCGGGGCCGCCCCGGCCGGCGGGCCGCACCGCTCCGCTCCCGCGCCCCACCCTCGCGTGATTGGATACGTCGGCAGACACATCGCGAAAAAGGGAGGGCCGTGGACATGGCCGAGGAGATCCGCGCCGAGATGGTGGCGAACGTCTGGAAGGTCGTCGCGTCGGCGGGCGACACCGTGTCCGAGGGCGACACTCTGGTGATCCTCGAGTCGATGAAGATGGAGATCCCGGTCGTCGCCGAGGCCGATGGCGTGGTCCAGCAGCTCGCCGTGCACGAGGGCGACGTCGTGCAGGACGGCGACCTGATCGCGGTGATCGGTTGAGCGGGCTTCTGGTCCGGCTCGCCGACAGCGCCGACTTCCCGGCGGTCGCCCGGCTGACCGTGGCCGCGTACGAGGCGGACGGTCAGCTCAAGGGCGAGCACGGGTACGGGGCGGTGCTGGCCGACGTCTCGACCCGGGCCGCCAGCGGCGAGGTGCTGGTCGCGGTGGACGAGGCGACCGGCGCGGTGCTCGGCTCGGTCACCTTCGTGCTGCCGGGCACCCCGTTCGCCGAGCTGTCCGGGCCGGGCGAGGCGGAATTCCGCATGCTGGCAGTCGACCCGGCCGCCCAGGGGCGGGGTGTGGGCGCGGCGCTGGCCCAGGCGTGCGTCGACCGGGCAGCCGAGTTGGGCTGTACGGCGGTCGTCATCTGCGTCCGCGCGGGGATGGCCGTTTCGGCCCACCGGCTCTACGAGCGCCTCGGGTTCGTCCGCATGCCGGAGAAGGACTGGTCGCCGGTTGCGGGCGTGGCCCTGCTGGGCCTGCGGCTGGAGCTGCCCCGCGCCTGAGGCCGGCTCGTCAGCCCCGACCGCTGGCCAAGGCCGCGTCCTCGTCGGGCTCCGTGCCGATCGCGGCCAGCAACTCGTCGGCCACCTCCAGCGCCAGCCGGCGGCGTTCGGCGTCGGTGATGCCCGGTGCCCGCACGGCGAACCAGCTGGTGTGCACGGCGAACAGGGACAGGGTGGCGCGCAGTTGGGCGGCGGGGGAGTCGTCGCCCCGGCAGAGGGCGCTGGCGAGCCGCATCATCCGGCCACGCATCTGCTGGCCGGAGGAGAGGCTCTTGAGCACTGTCTGGTTCTGCTCGAAGAAGCGCATCACCGACGGCATGTCGCCGCCGAACATCGTGTCGGCGTAGCGGGAGATGAGGGCGCGGCGGGTGGCCAGGGTCGCGGGCTGTGAGTCGGCCCAGGCGGTCAGCGCGTCCATCTGATCCAGCCGATCCTCCACGAAGCTGGCGACGATGTCGTCCTTGCTCTTGAAGTGGTAGTAGAGCGCCGCCTTGGTGACGTTGAGGCGTTCGGCGATCTCCCGCAGCGAGGTCTTCTCGTAGCCCTGCTCGGTGAAGAGCTCCAACGCGACGGCCTTGATCCGCTCTCGGGTGCCGCCTGTGCTCTCCCTCACCTACGCCCCCCAATTCACTTGACCGTCAGTTGGTACCCAACTTACCGTGCGGCTAGTAAGGTGACTAGCCGGGCGGCAAGTAAGTAAGGCAATCTTTGGGGGGAGCTTACCCATGACACAGGCAACCCAGGCCGGCGCACGACCCAACGTACGGGTCGTGCTGTTCGGGCTGATGATCGCGATGATGCTCGCGATGCTCGACAACATGATCGTGAGCACCGCGCTGCCGCGGATCACCTTCGAGTTCGGCGGTGCCGGCCACTTCACGTGGATCGTCACGGCGTACATCCTCGGCACGACTGTCTCCACGCCGATCTGGGGCAAGCTCGGCGACCTCTACGGTCGCAAGACGGTCTTCCTGACCTCGGTGGTCATCTTCCTGATCGGATCGGCGCTCTGCGGCATGGCCGGCTCGGCGATGTTCGGCGGTGTCGACAAGGGCATGATGGAGCTGATCGCCTTCCGCGCCGTGCAGGGCCTGGGCGCCGGCGGCCTGATGGTCGGCGTGATGGCGATCATCGGCGATCTGGTGCCGCCGCGTGAGCGCGGGCGGTACCAGGGCATGATCGCTGGCATCATGGCCATCGCCATGGTGGCCGGCCCGCTGGTCGGCGGCTTCATCACCGACAACCTCTCCTGGCGCTGGGCGTTCTACGTGAACCTGCCGCTGGGCGGCGTCGCGCTGCTCGTGCTGATCACCACGATGCACCTGCCGAAGTACCGCACCGAGCACCGGATCGACTGGCTCGGCGCCGGCCTGCTCTCGGTCGGCATCACCGCGATCGTGCTGCTCACCACCTGGGGCGGCAACGAGTACGACTGGGTCTCGCCGCAGATCGTCGGCCTGGCCGTGCTGGCGCTGGTCGCGCTGGTGGCGTTCGGCCTCGTGGAGCGCCGGGTTCCGGAGCCGATCCTGCCGCTGGCGCTGTTCGCCAACCGCAACTTCGCGCTGATCTCGGTGATCGGCTTCCTGCTCGGCTTCGCGATGTTCGGCGCGATGAACTTCCTGCCGCTCTACCAGCAGACCGTGCAGGGGGCCTCGGCCACCAACAGCGGCCTGCTGTTGCTGCCGTTGATGTTCGGCATGCTGGTGGTCTCGCTGGTCATCGGCCGGGCGATCACCAAGAACGGTAGGTACCGGGCGTACCCGATCATCGGCGGCGTGGTGATGACCGGGGGCATGGCGCTGCTCTCCATGCTCGCCCTCGACACCAGCAAGCTGCAGTCCTCGCTCTACATGGTCGTGCTGGGCGTCGGCATGGGCTTCCTCATGCAGACCTCCATGCTGATCGCGCAGAACAGCGTGGAGCAGAAGGACCTGGGCGCGGCGAGCGGCGCGGCCACCTTCTTCCGGTCGATCGGCGGCTCGTTCGGTGTCTCGCTCTTCGGCGCGATCTTCGCCAACCAGCTCGCCGGCTCCGCCGCCGGCAAGGCGTTCAGCGGCGGCGGCGAGGGCGGGATGGACCTGGAGAAGCTCAAGCAGCTGCCCGCCCAGACGCGTGAGCTGGTCCTCACCGGCCTCTCGGACGCGATCTCGCACGTGTTCCTCTGGGCCGTGCTGTTCACCATCGTGATCCCGGTGCTCGCCTGGTTCATCAAGGAGATCCCGCTGCGCACCGCCAACGAGGCGCCGCCGCAGGCCACCCCGGAGGAGGAGGCCGAGGTCGCCCTCGGCAAGGCCCCGGTCGCCTGAGCCCACCCGGCACCCGCGCGCCGCGTCGTCCCCCGGTGGGGAGGGCGCGGCGCGCGGGTCAGGAGCGGCGGGTCAGCCGTTGCCAGAGGCGGCGCAGCGGGTTGCGGGGGCGGGGGATTCGGGGGGCCAGCTCGCCGAGCATCCGGGTGGCCAGTGCCGCGGTGTCCGGGTCCAGGGCGGGGGCGGCCAGCGCGAGGTGGGCCAGCGAGACCGCGATCGGCACCGGCCGGGCCTGGGCCACCGCCGCCGCGTCGGCCAACCGGTCCGCCACCACGCGGGCCACGTCCGGCCGCACCGCCGGGTCCACCCAGGCGGCGGTGATCAGGGCGAACAGCGCCGCCTCGGTGACCCAGTCCTCCACACCCCAGACCAGGTCCACCAGCACCCGGCGTCGGGTCGAGCCCGCCCAGGGCTCGTCGGTGCGCTGGTGCAGCAGCCCCAGACAGGCCCAGACCTGCACCCCGCGGACCCAGATCGACGGATCCTGGGCGGCCAGCAGTCGTCCCAGCCCGCTCGCCGGTGCCGCGGGCGGGTGCACCAGCAGCCCGAGCAGGTCGTCGACGTCGAGGCCGGCCAGGCCCACCGCCGCGTCGTAGGCCGCTGGCGGGTGCGGCCACGCCGGGTGGGCCACCTGTCCGATCCGTTCGACCGCCGCCGCCGAGGGCGCCGGCAGCGCCGGCGTCGGCACGTTCTCCGCGAAATGCCACAGCCGCTGCGCGGACGGGCGTCGGGGCTCGCGCGGGTCCGGCTCCGCGGCGCCGGCGACCTCGATCCGCAGTCCGGGCGCCACCGCCGTCGCCGTCCGTAGGGCGCTCGGTGGGGCTGCCGCCGCGAGGCGTACGGCGCCGCCGATGCCGTTGTCGTCGTCGGCGACCGCCCGGCGGAGCGCGTCGACCAGGGGGCCGCCGGCCGGCGTCAGTTGCCCGAGCCAGGGCCGTCCCCGGCAGCACTGGGCCAGATCGCCGTGCTCGTGGCTGTCGTCCGGGTGGTCACGGATGAAGTCGGCGAGCGCGACCAGGTGGGACAGGTCGCCGTCGCGCAGGTGCCGCAGCCGGTGGGCGGTGTGCACCGCGCAGTCGAACGACGGGTCCCGGGCCAGCGCCCGCTCGGTCCACTCCAACGCCTCGTCGAGTCGGCCGGTCTCGGCCAGGGTGCCGGCGATGTCGGCGTAGATGGCCAGGTCGTCGGGGTCCAGGTCGACGGCCCGGCCGAGCGCCGCGAGGGCGTCGCGGGTCCGACCCGCGCTGCGGTACGCGTACCCGAGCCAGACCTCGCCCATCTTCGAGGGCTGGCACCGTACTCCTCGGCTGGCCCAGCGGATCGCCAGCGCGACCTCGCCGAGCCGTCGGGCCAGCGCGGACGCCGCGCCCAGCAGGAGACCGTGTTCGGGGTGCACGGTGGCGGCGTTGCGGGCCAGCGTGAGGTACGGCGTGAGGGCGTTCCGCCCGGCCCTCGGCACCGGGTCGGTCAGCGCCGCGCAGACCTGCATGAGGACGCGGGCGATGTGTTCCGGTTCCAGCCGTTCGGCCAGTTCGGAGGCGGTCACCCACGGCACGCCCGCCCACTGGGTGCCGGGGGTGTGACCGGTCGCCGCGGCCAGCAGCTCCAGCCCTTCGGCGGGGCGACCGGCGGCGGCCAGCAGGTGGGCGCGGGCGACGACCGCGCCCACGAAGGTGTGGTGGTTGATCGGGAAGAGGTCGAGCCCTCCTCCGTCGGCCGCGGCGAGGCGGGCCAGCGTCTCGTGCACCTCAGGCAGGGTGGGTGCCCGCGCCAGCGCGCCGGCCAGGTGGCCGGCGGCGTGGTGGAGGTCACCCTCGTCCAGTGCCAGCCGGGCCAGGGCCAGCTCCTCCGTCGCGGAGAGCGCGGGCTCGTCCCTTCCCTCTGGCACGGTGTCCTCTCGTCGCAGCTACAGACAGCGGGGCCAGCGTAGTTGATATTGAGATGATCAAGTGATCAACTGCGCACTGCTGCTCGAACAATTGCTGCTGTCAACTCTAACGTGCAAGACTGAGCAGGAAACGCGCGGCAATCGCGCAAGAGGGGAGCGTTCGTGACACGTGCAGGGTCCGGAATGGCGGCCGACATCGACGAGCAGCCCGCCGGCTACGCGCGCCTGCTCGACAGCGCCAACGCCGCGGCGATCGCCCGGGTGGCGGCTGTCGTGGCCGAGCGTCGACCGCGACACGTGGTCTTCACCGCCCGGGGCACGTCCGACCACGCGGCCCTCTACGGCGCGTACCTGACCGAGATCCGGCTCGGCCTGCCCGCCGGGCTCGCCTCGCCGAGCGTGGTCACCCTGTTCGGCGCCCGCCCCGACCTGTCCGACGCGCTCGTCGTCGGGGTCAGCCAGAGCGGTGGCTCACCCGACCTCGCCGAGGTGCTGCGCGCCGCGCGGGCCTCCGGCGCGCTCACCCTCGCGGTGACCAACGCCCCCGGCTCCCCGCTGGCCGAGACGGCCGAGTTGAGCATCGACATCGCCGCCGGGCACGAGCGGGCGGTGGCGGCGACGAAGACGTACACCGCTGAACTGCTCGCCCTGCTCATGCTGGTCGAGGGGATCCGGGCCGGCGAAGGCGTGCTCCCGGCGGCCGAGCGGGAGGCGCTCGCCGCGCTGCCCGACCTGGCCACCAGGACGCTCGCCGACGACACCCCGGCCCAGCTCGCGCCGCGCTACCGCTTCGCCCGCCAACTGGTCACCACCGGCCGTGGGTACGCCTACCCGACCGCCCGCGAGGCCGCGCTGAAGCTGATGGAGACCTCGTACCTGCCGGCGCTCGCCTTCTCCGGCGCCGACCTGCTGCACGGGCCGCTCGCGATGACCGACCCGGAGGTCCCGGTGCTCGCCGTCGTCGGCTCCGGTCCGGGTGGTCGGTCGATGGGCGAGGTGCTGCCCCGCCTCGGCGAGCGCCGCGCCGACGTGGTGGTCGTCGGCTCCGCCGACGTGCCGGGCGCCACCCGGCTCGCCGTCCCCGAGGTCGACGAGCGGTACGCGCCACTGCTGGACATCCTGCCGTTGCAGCGGCTGGCGCTGGCGTTGGCCCTGACCCGTGGCGAGGACCCGGACGCGCCGCGCGGCCTGAAGAAGGTCACCGCGACGATGTGAGGCGCCGCGCGGCGTGGCACCCTGGTCACCGTGTCCACGCTGCGCGACCTCGCCGAGGAGCACACCCATCTCCGTCCGGCCGACATCGACCACCTGCACCGGATCGCCGGCGACTGGCAGCTGCTCTCCGATCTGTCCTTCGCCGACCTGCTGCTCTGGGTGCCGGTCGACGCCGAGGGCACGTTCCTCTGTGTCGCCCAGGTCCGCCCGACGACCGCGCCCACCGCGTACCAGGACGACCAGGTGGGCCGGATCATCGGCGGCTCGGAGGTGGCCCACCTGGGGGTCGCCTACTCCCAGGGGCGGATCTGGCGGGAGGGCGACCCGGTCTGGTACGGCGACGTGCCGGCCCGACACGAGGCGATCCCGGTCCGGCTACGCACCGCCGACGGCGAGGCCGGCGAAGTGATCGCGGTGGTCGGCCGCGACACCAACCTCTCCACCGCGCGTACGCCCAGCCAGCTGGAACTCAACTATCTGACCACGGCCGACGACCTCGCCCAGATGATCGCGGACGGCACCTTCCCGCCACCGCGGCACCCGGGCGAGACCACCTCCGCCCCCCGCGTCGGCGACGGCCTGGTCCGGCTGGACGCCGGTGGCAAGGTCACGTACGCGAGCCCGAACGCGCAGTCCGCGTACCGCCGGTTGGGCTACGCCTCCCACCTGGTGGGGGAGGATCTGGCCGCGCTGCACCGCCGGCTGGCGGGCGACCCGCTGGACGGCACCGAGGCGGCGAACGGCATCCTGGCGGCGTTGCGCGGCGAGGCGCCGCCCCGGCGGGAGATCGACGCACGCGGGGCCACGATGCTCACCCGCGCCCTGCCGCTGATGCCGGCCGGGGTGCCGATCGGCGCGCTCGTGCTGGTGCGCGACATCACCGAGGTCCGTCGTCGCGACCGGGCACTGATCACCAAGGACGCCACCATCCGGGAAATCCATCACCGGGTGAAGAACAACCTCCAGACGGTGGCCGCCCTGCTGCGGTTGCAGGCCCGCCGGGTGGCCATGCCGGAGGCCCGGGTCGCCCTGGAGGAGTCCGTCCGCCGGGTCGCTTCGATCGCTCTCGTGCACGAGACGCTCTCGATGTCCAGCGACGAGGCGGTCGAGTTCGACGGCATCGTCGACCGGGTCGCCAGCGCGGCGACCGAGGTCGCGGCGACCGAGGTGAGCGTCGGCATGCGCCGTAAGGGCAGCTTCGGCGTACTGCCCGCGGAGATCGCCACGTCGCTGGTGATGGTCCTCAACGAACTGCTGCTCAACGCCGTCGAACACGGCTTCCCGCCAGCCGACGAGACGGACGACGCACCCGTGCCGCCGACCTCGGGCGTGGTGCCGGCCGTCGTCGCCGAGTCTGATCCGTCGGCGCGACCGGAGGTGGTGGTCTCGGCGCACCGGTTCCGCAAGATGCTGCACGTCTCGGTGACTGACAACGGGCGCGGGCTGCCACCCGAGTTCGACGCCGAGCGCGGCAGCCGACTCGGTCTCCAGATCGTGCGGGCCCTGGTCACCGGCGAGCTGCGCGGCACCATCGAGCTGCGCGCGGGCGCCAAGGGCGGCACCGAGGCGCTGCTCGTCGTCCCGCTGGCCCGCAACGCCCCGGAAGGCCGCGCACAAGCCTGACCCCCGCCCGGTTACGCCTCCGTCGGCCGCTGGGGCTCTGGCGTTGGTGACGCGTTCGCGGTCCGGCGTTGGTGGCGCGTTTACCGTCCCGGCTTGCCGGCGCGGCGCGGCCGGGCAGTCATGTCGTTTGGAGCCCTATACCTGTGAGTCATAAATATGACTCACAGGTATATCGCCTACTGAGGTGTGGCGGCTGACGGGCGACGGCTGGCGGGGTGTCCAGGCTGTCGCGCCGAGCCCCCCGACCCTGGGCGGCATCGGCCCGAGGCGACGACCGGGCTGGGCCGGTGGGTCAGCGATCGGGGCGGCTGGTCAGCAGCGCGACGGTCAGGCCGGCACGCTGCCAGACCTGCGTGACGGTGAAGTCGGTGCGCAGCGCGTCGCCCTTGGCGCCGGGCACGGCGGCCAGCGGCTCGGCGTGCCGGCCGGAGACGACGAGCCACACTCGTGTCGTACCGGCCAGGCACTGTGCCGGTTGCGGGCACTCGGCGGCCCACAGATCGCCCCGGCGGACCTCGTCCTCGGTGACCAGCACGTCGCGTGGGGGGTCGCCGAGGTGGTATTCGATGCCGAGGTCGAGGAAGAGCCAACTGTGCCGGGGCGAGTAGACCACCGCGTCCCCCGGGCGTTGGCCGTCGGCGATCACCTGAGCCGCGCCCGCGTAGTCCACCGGCGCGCTGCGCGGCCACTCGTGGGTCCGGCGCAGCGCGGCCTGGTCGGGTAGGCCGAGCAGCGCGGCCAGGACCACCACGACAAGAGCGGCCGGCGCCGCGACCGCGGCCAGCGCCGCGCCCGCCAGCAGACACGCGAACGGCACCACGAAGACCAGGTACCGAGGAACCCACAGGGGTACGACCGTGCCGACGGCGAAGAGCAGCAGCACGGGCAGCAGCATCGCGCTCACCGGCAGCAGGGCGCGCCGCCCGAGCCGGGCAGCGCCCAGAGCGGCGACCCCGACCAGCAGACCGCCCACCACGCTGCTCTGGGCCACGCCGCCGGGCAGCGCGCTCAGGTCGTCCAGCCGGGCCGGATCGACCCAGCTCAACTGCTGGGAGCGCTGGGCGCGGGCGCGCAGCAGCAACGGGGTCACCACCAGCGCGGCCGGCACCAGGGCGATCACCCACCGCCAAATCCGCCCGTCCCGGCCGCCGGGACGACCGACGGGCGCATTGTCGTGGACCGGCGCATTGTCGTGGACCGGCGCGCTGTCGTGGGTCGGGGTGGTGTGGTGGACCGGCGCGGTGTGGTGGGTCGGCGTGGTCCCGGCGACCGGCGAGGCGATGCCGACGGCGGCCGGGCCACGCCACCAGGTGATGACGACGACCAGCGCATGCGCGGCGAGCAGGGTGAGCGCGATCAGATGGATGAGCCCGAGCGCGGCGACGGCGACGGCGTAACCGGCCCAACGGGCCCAGCTCGGTCGGCGCAGCGCGGTCACCAGCAGCAGGGTGGCGAGCACCGCGAGCATGGTGGCCAGCGCGTACGGGCGGGCCTCCTGACCGTAGCGGGAGGTGCCGGGGAGCACCGCGAACAGCAGCCCCCCGAAGAGGCCGGCACGCCGGTCGACGAGTTGCGCGCCGAGCACGGCGAGCAACCCGGCGGCTGCGGTCATCGCCAGCACGGCCGGTACCCGCAGGGCGATGGTGGAGTCGCCGAAGACTCTGGTCCAGCCGTGCATCAGCAGGTAGTACGGCCCGGTGGCGGCGTCGATGGTGCCGGCCAGGCGGGCCAGGTCGCGGGGCGACCGGGTGGCCGCGCTCCAGGTCGCCAGCTCGTCGCGCCAGAGCTGGGCGGAGCCCAGCCCGGTCACCGTCACCGCCAGGGTCAACAGCGCCGGGGGGAGCCAGACCGGCAGGCGGCGCAGGTGCTCCCACGCCGTCCCAACCGACCTCTCGGACAATTGCCCCACGGCCCGAGCCTGCCACGGCCACCCCCGCCGTGGGCGTCAGCCGGCGGCAGGCGGTGGGCGCCAGGCGGGCATCACGTCGTTCGGACGGGCGGTCTTCGCCGGATCACGCTCCACCAGCTCGTCGAGTACGGCGTCGATCCGGGCCATCAGCTCGTCGTCGAGCCGTACCGTGGCGGCCCGTGCCGTCTCGGCGAGCTGCTCGGGCCGGGACGCGCCGACGATCGCGCCCGCCACCGTCGGACGGCGCAGCACCCACGCCACCGCCAACTGGGCCATCGTGCAGCCGGCGGCCTCGGCGATCGGCCGGAGCTGGCGTACCCGGGAGAGCAGCAGATCCGAGGAGTAGCGGGCGATGAACGAGCCACCGAAGCCGTCGGTGGCCCGGGAGCCGGCGGGCGGACGGCCGCCCGGTTCGTACCGGCCGGTCAGCACGCCCATCGCCAGTGGCGACCAGGCGAGCTGGCCCAGGCCGAGGTCAGCGCAGGCGGGCGACACCTCGGCCTCCACCACCCGCCACAGCATCGAGTACTGCGGCTGGTTGGCGATGAACGGGAGGTGCAGCTCGGCGGCGAGCCGCATTCCCGCGCGCAGCTGCGGGCCGGTCCACTCGGATGCGCCGACGTAGAGCACCTTGCCCTGACGGACCAGGTCGGCGAAGGCCAGCATCGTCTCCTCCAGCGGCACACTGTCGTCGTACCGGTGCGCCTGATAGAGGTCGATGTAGTCGGTGCCCAGCCGGCGTAGCGAGGCGTGACAGCTCTCGATGACGTGCTTGCGGGACAGCCCGGCGTCGTTGGCCCCCGGCCCGACCGGCAGGCACACCTTCGTGCACAGCTCGATCGAGCTGCGCCGGACGCCGCTCAGCGCCCTGCCCAACGCCTCCTCGGCCCGCCCCTGGGCGTACCGGTCGGCGGTGTCGAACGTGGTGATGCCCGCGTCCAGGGCGGCGGCCACGCACGCGGCGGCCGCGTCGTCGTCGAGCTGGTTGCCGTGGGTGACCCAGTTGCCGTACGCGACCGCGCTGACGCGCAGGCCCGACCGGCCCAGTTGCCTGTACTCCATACCAGGATCCTCGGGCCGCCCCGCGCTGTCGCCGAACCGTTCGAACGTGGTCGAATCCATAGGTGATCGAGGTTCGGTTCTCGCCCGACGACCTGAGCCGGGTCCGGTTCGTGCACTCGCCGCTGGCCGAGCTGGTGGCCAGCTCCTGTGCGTTGCGCAAGCCCGCGAAGTACTGGATGCACCGCCCGTGGCGGGAGCGCGCGGAGCGGCTGCTGCCGGATGCCGGTCTGGAACCGCTGTTGGCGGTGCTCCGGTCGTCCAACGGCTACGTGCCGGATTTCCTCACCCCGGTCGGGGCGGCGCCGAACCTGGCCGCCGAGTTGCGGGCGGTCGCCGGCACCGACCCGTCCCGGGTGCGGCGGCAACTGGAGCGGGCCGGCGCACCCCGGCTGGCCCCGGACGAGCTGGTCGCGCAGCTCCACAGGTACTTCACCCTGCTGATCGCACCGGACTGGCCCCGGCTGCGGGCGCTCGCGCTGGCCGACATCCGGCGGCGGACGCTACTCGCCGCCGAGCAGGGTGGGCGCACCCTGCTCCGCGAGCTGCACCCGTTGATCCGGTGGGACGGCGCGGCGCTGCGAGTCGCCGTCGGCACGACCCGCCCGACCGGCCTGGACGGACGCCCGTGGACGCTGCTGCCCACCGCGTTCTCCGGGCCGACGGTGCACGCGATCACGGAGGGCGACGCCGGGCCCGCCCTCTGCTATCCGCCCACCGGGCTGGGCGGGCTGTGGGATGCGCCGCCGCCCAGCGCGGCGCTGAGCGCTCTCCTCGGCGGTACGCGGGCGGCGGCGCTCGCCCTGCTCGACTCGCCGCTGAGCACCGGCGAGCTGGCCGCGCTGCTGGGCCTCGCGCCGGCGACCGCGTCGCACCACCTCACCACACTGCGGGACAACGGCCTGGTCGCCGGCGTACGGCAGGGTCGGGTGGTGCGTTATGCCCGAACTGTCCTGGGTGACCAGCTGGTCGGCTGACCTCCGGCCCGTGATGTGGGATCCAGCACGCGGACATTGGCCGGCCCCCATGGGGTGTGGCAGCATGGGCCCATGACCGCCGCAGTCGTCCGCCGCTTCGTGGCTCGTCGCCACGTTGATTACGGCCGCGTGCGCAGCGCGATCTGTCCGGCCTACTGACGACGCCCGACCAATCCGTCTCGGGCGCGCTCCGCGCCGGCTGTCTGAAGACACCGTTGTCCCGCCCGCTATGCGGGCCGGCCGCCGCGCCCCGCGTAGCCCGAGGCACAGCAGACAACGGAGGACGCCGCGATGGCGGTCAGCAGCATCCCGGCCCGTTCCGAGGACCCGACGGCCCGCCCGGCCCGGGCGCCACGCCGGCCCCGGGGTGAGGGTCAGTGGGCGCTCGGCCACCGCGAGCCCCTCAACCCCAACGAGCGGATCAAGAAGGACGACGACCCGCTCAACGTCCGGGCCCGCATCGAGAACATCTACGCGCACCGCGGCTTCGCCTCCATCGACCCGCAGGATCTGCGCGGCCGTTTCCGCTGGTGGGGCCTCTACACCCAGCGCAAGGCGGGCATCGACGGCGGGCGCACCGCCGTGCTGGAGCCGCACGAGCTGGAGGACGAGTTCTTCATGCTCCGGGTCCGCATCGACGGCGGCCAGCTCAGCCTGGCTCAGCTGCGCGTGATCGCGGACATCTCGCGGGAGTTCGCCCGGGACACCGCCGACATCACCGACCGGCAGAACATCCAGTACCACTGGATCCGCGTCGAGGACATGCCGGAGATCTGGCGTCGGCTGGAGTCGGTCGGCCTGCAGACGACCGAGGCCTGCGGCGACTGCCCACGGATCGTGCTGGGCAGCCCGGTCGCCGGGGTGGCCCGCGACGAGCTGCTCGACCCGACCCCGGCGATCGACGAGATCGTCTCCCGGTACGTGGGGGACAAGCAGTTTTCCAACCTGCCCCGCAAGTTCAAGACCTCCATCTCCTGGCTGGTCGACACCCCGTACGAGTCGAACGACATCGCCTTCCTCGGCGTCGACCACCCCGAGCACGGGCCCGGCTTCGACGTCTGGGTCGGTGGCGGGCTCTCCACCAACCCGATGCTCGCCCAGCGGCTCGGCGTCTGGGTGCCGCTGGCCGAGGTGCCGGACGTGTGGGCCGGCGTGGTCGGGATCTTCCGCGACTACGGCTACCGCCGGCTGCGTAACCGGGCCCGGCTGAAGTTCCTGGTGGCCGACTGGGGCGTGGAGCGTTTCCGGGAGGTCCTGGAGAAGGAGTACCTGGGCCGTACGCTGCTCGACGGTCCCGCCCCGGAGCTGCCGGCGAAGCCGGTCGACCACGTGGGCGTGCACGAGCAGGCCGACGGGCGGCACTACGTGGGGGCCGCCCCGGTGGTCGGGCGGGTCTCCGGTGGGCAGCTCGCCCAGCTGGCCGACGTGGTCGAGGCGCACGGCAGCGACCGGGTGCGGCTCACCCCGTACCAGAAGCTGCTGGTGCTCGACGTGCCGTCGGAGCGGACGGAGTCGCTTGTCGACGCGCTGCGCGGGATCGGGCTGGAGGCCCGGCCGTCGGCCTGGCGACGCGGCACGATGGCGTGCACCGGTATCGAGTACTGCAAGCTGGCCATCGTCGAGACGAAGGCCCGCGGCGAGGAGCTGGTGGCCCGGCTGGAGCAGCGGCTGCGCGACTTCGACGCGGACATCTCGATCCACATCAACGGCTGCCCGAACGCCTGTGCCCGCACGCAGGTCGCCGACATCGGCCTCAAGGGCCAGCTGGTGGTCGGCCCGGACGGCCGCCAGGTGGAGGGCTTCCAGGTGCACCTGGGCGGCGGGCTGGGCATGGCGCAGGGGCAGAAGGCTGGTTTCGGCCGCAAGCTGCGCGGTCTGAAGACCACCGCCGACGAGCTTCCGGAGTACGTGGAACGGCTGGCCCGTCGCTACCTGGCCGGGCGGAGCGAGGGCGAGACGTTCGCCAACTGGGTGATCAGAGTCGACGAGGAGGAACTGCGATGAGCAGCGAGAACCGAGCGGCACCCCTGTACTGCCCGTACTGCGGCGAGGAGGACCTACGGCCGCACGAGGCGGGGCACGGCGCCTGGGAGTGCCACGCCTGCGCACGGGTCTTCTCGGTGAAGTTCACCGGGCTGCTCTCGCAGGCGGTGACCCGATGAGTCTCGTCTCCGCCGCGAGCCTGCGCCTGGTCGGTCCGGGCGCTCAGACCTCGACCGACCCGGCCGGGCGCAGCCCGGACGAGCTGCGGACGCTGGCCGAGCAGGCGGCTCAGGACCTGGAGGGCGCCCCCGCCCTGGAGATCGCCCGCTGGGCGGCGCAGACCTTCGGTGACCGCTTCTGCGTCACCAGCTCGATGGCCGACGCCGTCCTGGCCCACCTGGTGTCCCGGGTCGCCCCGGGGGTGGACGTGGTCTTCCTCGACACCGGTCTGCACTTCCCGGAGACACTGCGGGTGCGCGACGAGGTGGCCCGGACGCTGCCGGTGAACGTCCGGTCGATCCGGCCCCGGCTCACCGTGGGGCAGCAGGACGGCCAGTACGGTCCGCGACTGTTCAACAAGTCGCCGGACGACTGCTGCCAGCTGCGCAAGGTGGAGCCGCTGGAGCGGGCGCTGTCCGGGTACGACGCCTGGGCCGCAGGCCTGCGCCGGGACGAGTCGCCGACCCGTGCCAACACGCCTGTGGTGACGTTCGACGCGCGGCGCGGCAAGGTCAAGGTCAACCCGATCGCAGCCTGGTCGCAGGGGGACGTGGACGCCTACATCGCCCGCTGGAACGTCCCGGTCAACGAGCTGTTCAAGCAGGGCTACGGCTCGATCGGCTGCTGGCCGTGCACCCGACGGACGAAGGCCGGCGAGGACCCGCGGGCCGGGCGGTGGGCCATGTTCGAGAAGACCGAGTGCGGGCTGCACGTCTGACCCCGTCACCGACGACCCCGACCGGCCCGTTTGCGGCCGGCGGGGCGGCCCCGGTGGTGCTTGTCGCACACGGCAGCCGGGATCCACGAGCGGCCGAGGCCACCCGGGCGCTGGCCCGGGCGGTGTCGGCCGCCCGGCCCGGCCTGTCGGTGTGGGCGAGCTGGCTGGACCACACCGAGCCGGGACCGACCGAGGTGCTGCGCAAGCTGGCCCAGGCCGGGCATCCCCGTGCGGTGGTCGTGCCACTGCTGCTGACCGCCGCGTACCACCACCGGGTGGACATTCCGGCGGCCGTCGCCGCCGCGACGGAGGCCGGGCCCCCACTGGCGGTACGGGTGACCGACGTGCTCGGCCCGGCGGACGGAACGGTGTCGCCGGCGTTGCTGGCGGGGCTGCGCCGTCGGCTCGTCGAGGTTGGCCCGGGGCGCTTCGACGCGCTGGTGCTGGCCGCCGCGGGCACCCGGGACGCCCGGGCGCGCCGTTCGGTGGGCCGGGTGGCGGACGCGCTCGGCGCGGAGTTCGGGGTGCCCTGCCGGGTGTCGTACGCCTCGGCGGCCCCACCGACGACCGGTGTGGCCGTGGCCCGGCTGCGGGCGGCCGGCGCGCGCCGGGTGGCGGTGTCCGCGTACTTCCTCGCGCCGGGCCTGTTCCACGACGCGGTGGCCGACTCGGCTCGGGCGGCCGGTGCGGTGGCGGTGGCGGCCCCGCTCACGGATGCGCCGGAGTTGGCCGAGCTGGTGCTACGCCGGGTCGACGACCGGCACGCGCTGGCACCGACGGGTTGATGGCTCAGCGGCTCGGGCGGCTCTGCCGCTGACGGGTCAGGCGGCTCAGCCGGGTTGGCGCAGACGGCGGCGGAGCCGCTGACGGCTCAGGCGGGTTGGCGGGCACGGGACAGCAGTACGCCCCGGCAGGCGGACCTGCCGGGGCGTGCAGCTGTGTCGTTGGGGATCAGGCGGAGTGAGCGCGCAGCACCCGGAGGCCGCCGCGCCGCTTCACAGCGCGCCGCTCCTCCTCGCTCATCCCGCCCCAGACGCCAGCGTCCTGACCGGACTCGAGCGCCCACTGCAGGCACTGGTCGGTCACGGAGCAGCGCCGGCAGACGGCCTTGGCCTGCTCGACCTGCAGGAGAGCCGGTCCGGACGTCCCAATCGGGAAGAACAGTTCCGGGTCCTCGTCGCGGCAGACAGCATGGTGACGCCAGTCCATGGCGGCAACACTCCTCATTCTGGATGGGTGGCAATTTATTGCGGGTAGTGCTTTTCCTATATGCATCAGCAGTGCCTAAGGTGACCGTTCGCGTCTGACCATTCGGCAGTGCGTGAGCAGGCGGTTAGCCTCGGAGACCTGCTGGAACAGCTCAACCTGACGAGCATATCCAGGCAATGTCCCGGTAACTCAAGTTCGCTTGTGAATACTTTCACGAACGCTCGTGATGTCAAGGGTGACGCTCGGAAAAACTCCAAGCGGTGAGCAAGCCCACAACCCATTTGTCCGGGTTCCAGTGCGTTCCTGGTTACCCGCCGTGCCACAGCCGAGGATCAATATAGTACAGTCTGCGTGACATTGCTGACATTTCCGGCACCTGCCCCTCGGTGTGGCGGCACCTGCCGGCGCGGTTGCGGCGCCGCGTCGACCAAGGGCAGTACCCGAGACCTAGCAGATTACTCTGAGTGCGGCCGGAATGGATGCGAATCTGACTTTCTCCCGCTCGCCAAGATAGTCGCCGTCCAGCTGGAACGCCTGCGGGCGGCTGGAGAGCAGGGTGAACTCCGCTGTGTCATGGAGTCGTAACACCTGACGACCGCTCGGATCGGGCCGCCGGGACAGGAACTGGGTGACTGTCCGTGTTGTGCTAGCCACCCGGAGCTGACGCAGTGCCAGCACGTCGAGGCCGAGATCGAACGACGCCTCCGGGTTCGGGTTGACCTCGCGGTCGCCCAGGTACGTCCACGGAGCGGTGTTCTGGATGATGACGGTGGCCAGCTCGTCCTCCGCCGGCTCACCCGGTCGCTCCAGGCTGATCGCCGGATGCCGCCGGTCCGAGGCGAAGAAGTACTGGTTCATGATCGAGCGCAGGTAGAGCCCCGGAGTCGAGACCCGCCCCTTCCGCCGCGCCTGCTCCACCCGGTGGATCACCGCAGCGTCCAGGCCGAACCCGGCGCAGAAGGTGAAGTAGCGGTCGTCCGCGCGGCCCAGCCCGACCGTGCGGTGCCGGCCCAGGCGCAACCCTTCGAGGATCATGCTGGTCGCCTCCGGCCATTCCCGGGGCAGGCCCAACGCGCGGGCGAACACGTTTGTCGAACCGCCCGGAACGGTGGCCAACGCGGGCAGTCGCTCCGCCATCGAGGCGCCCTCGACGCCGGCCGGCGGTTCGGCCGCCATCAGGCCGTTCACCACCTCGTTCACAGTGCCGTCACCACCCAGGGTGACGACGAGATCAACCCCCTCCACGGCGGCCTCCCGGGCCAGCGCCATGGCGTGCCCCCGGCGACGGGTGTAGCGCACACTGAGGTCGACTTCGCTGCGCAGCGCCCGGACAAGCACGTCCCGGCTGCGTTCGCTGGTGGTGGTGGCCTTCGGATTGACCACCAGGACGGCCCGCATGGGCGGCACTGTACCTCTCGATAGCCCGGGTATCGTGGCGCGCGTGACCATCGACTCGGCCCCGGTTCCCGTCACACTCCGCTGGGCGGTGCGGCTGCTCTGGGCGGAGGCGGTCGCCGTCGGGCTGATCGCGGTCTGGCTGGTCTGGGCCGACCTCACCGCCACCACCACCGACCTGGCGTCGGCGTTGCTGGTGACCGCGTTCGCCGTCGGGGCGGCCGTCGCGCTCTGGGCGCTGGGCCGCGCGCTGCTGCGCCGACAGGCCGGCGCGCGGGCCCCCGCGATCGTCCTTCAGCTCATGCTGCTGCCGATCGGCTGGTTCATGATCCAGGCCGGGCTGGGCTGGCTGGGCGTACCGCTGATGGCGCTCGGCCTGGGCGTCGGCTGGCTGCTCGTCAGCCCGCCCACGACGAAGGCCCTCGGCTTCGAGTGACCCCGCCGCACGGGCGGGAGGCAACGGATTCGCCCGCGGCCCCGGCTGGGCGGGGTCGGCGGGGTGCGTCGGTCAGTAGCCGCCGGAGCGGCGGGTGAGCAACGAGATGGTCGCCCGGCCGTCGGTGGCCGTGGCGGACGCCGACGTGGTCAGCGCGGTGAGCACCTTCCAGGCGAAGGACGACTCGGCCGGCAACGTTGCCCCGCGTACGGTCGGCACGGTCACCTCGACGGTCAGCGCGTCGTTGGTGACCGAGAACCGGCACTCCAACTCGGCGTCGCGGGTGGCGATGGCGAGCAGCATGGCGCACGCCTCGTCGACGGCGATCCGCAGATCCTCGATCTCGTCGAGCGCGAACTGCAACCGGGCCGCGAGGCCGGCGGTGGCGGTGCGGAGCACGCCGAGGTAACCGCCGTCGGCGGGCACCGTGAGGTGCACCACGTCGTCGTCGGTCGCTGGCTGGCCGGTCAGTTGAGTCACGCCTCATCCCCCCGGTCGGGGACTCTACCCGGTCAGTCGTTCGGGCGCGTGTCGGCGGCCTCCGCCTGAGCGGCCAGGTCGCGCAACGCGTCACCGCTGAGCCGGTAGGGGACCCACTCGCTCATCTGCTCGGCGCCGATGGAGGCGTAGAAACCGGCAGCCGGATTCCACTCGATCATCCACCACTCCAGCCGCCGGTAACCCCGTCGTACGCAGATGTCGGCGAGCGTGGCGAGCAGCAGCCGGCCCGCGCCGGTGCCCCGGGCGGCCGGGGATACGTAGAGATCCTCCAGGTAGATGCCGTGCACGCCAGCCCAGGTGGAGAAGTTGAGAAACCACAGGGCGAAGCCGACCGGCTGGTCGCGCTCGTCGACCGCGACGTGGCCGAAGAGCGCCGGAGCAGTCGCGAACAGCGCCGAGGTGAGCTGCTCGGTGGTGAGGTGGCACTGGTCGGGAGCGCGTTCGTACTCCGCCAACTCGTGCACCATGGCGACGACGGCCGGCACGTCCTCGGGACGTACCGGCCGGATCGTCGGGATGACCGCGTTGGTCACGCCTTCTTGGTCTCCCAGAAGATCTTCGCGATCTCGTCGATCTTCGCGAGGAGCTTGTCGGCGGTGGCCGGGTCGAGGCTGCCCTTGACGCCACCGGCGCCGGCGAGCTTGGTGGCCTCGTTGAACAGGGTGTGCAGGTTCGGGTACTTCTCGAAGTGCGGCGCCTTGAAGTAGTCGGTCCAGAGCACCCACAGGTGGTGCTTGACCAGCTCGGCGCGCTGCTCCTTGATGATGACCGCCCGGGTGCGGAACTCCGGGTCGGTGTTCGCCTGGTACTTCTCGCAGATCATTTTGACCGACTCGGCCTCGATCCGGGCCTGGGCCGGGTCGTAGACGCCGCACGGCAGGTCGCAGTGAGCGCTCGCGGTGACGCGGGGCGCAAGGATGCGTGGAAGTCGCATCGGGATCCTCCATGGGAAGTTTGCGATGATCAAAGGCGACATTACTCCTGGGAATGCTCCCCGAACCGGGTGGAGGTGAAACCAGTGCGAGCCGATCACCCGGCGGAGGCACCGCACCTGCGCGGGCCGCTGACGCCCGTTTCGGTGACCGGCCCGTCCATGGCGCCGACGCTGCGGCACGGCGACGCGGTGCTGGTCCGCTCGGGGGGGCGCCCGATCCGACCCGGTGACGTGGTGGTCGCCGTCTTCCGGACGCGTCCCGAGCTGCTGGTCGTGAAGCGGGCGGTACGACCGCAGGACGGCGGCTGGTGGCTGCGCGGCGACAACGATCTGGTCACCGACGACTCCCGGGCGTACGGGGTGGCCGACGTGCGCGGGAGGGTGCTGTTCCGCTACTGGCCCCGCCCCGGACGGGTGCACCGTCGGACGTTATGACCCTGCTCACATCCGAGTGACGGTACCGACACTATGCTCGGAAAGTGCCCGGGTGACCCCCCGCACCGCGTGCCACTGCTCGCCGCCCACCTCGCGGCCGGGCCGGCCGCCCCGTCTGCTCGACAGATCCTGGAGTCACCATCATGTCTTCGTCCACCGTGGACCCTGCTGATCCCGTCTTCCAACTGCACCTGGGCGGCAAGATGGCCGTCACCTCGACGGTCCCGCTCACCAGCCGCGAGGACCTCTCCCTCGCGTACACCCCGGGTGTGGCCCGGGTGTGTGAGGCGATCGCCGCCGACCCCGACCTGGCCGACGACTACACCTGGGCGTCGCACGCCGTCGCGGTGGTCACCGACGGGTCGGCGGTGCTCGGGCTCGGCAACATCGGCCCGCGCGCCGCGTTGCCGGTGATGGAGGGCAAGGCGGTGCTGTTCAAGCAGTTCGCGGGGGTGGACGCGGTTCCGGTCTGCCTGGACACCCAGGACGTGGACGAGATCGTCGCGGTGGTGCGGGCACTGGCCCCGTCGTTCGGCGGGATCAACCTGGAGGACATCAGCGCGCCGCGCTGCTTCGAGGTGGAGCGCCGACTCGACGAGGCGCTGGACATCCCGGTCTTCCACGACGACCAGCACGGCACCGCCATCGTGGTGCTCGCCGCGCTGCGCAACGCCGCCACCCTGCTCAACCGCAAGCTCGGTGACCTGCGGGTGGCGGTGAGTGGCGCGGGCGCGGCCGGCGTGGCCGTGACGAAGATGCTGGTCGCCGGTGGGGTCAACCCCGACCAGGTGGTGGTCTGCGACTCCAAGGGGATCATCGGCCGGCACCGCACCGAGTTGACCGGCACCAAGGCCGAGTTGGCGGCGAGCACCAACGCCGACGGCCGCCAGGGCGACATCACCGAGGCGCTGCGTGGTGCGGACGTGCTGATCGGCGTCTCCGGCGGGCAGATCCCCGAGGCGGCCGTCGCCCAGATGGCACCCGGCGGGATCGTGTTCGCGCTGGCCAACCCGACCCCGGAGGTGCACCCCGAGGTGGCCACCCGGCACGTCGCGGTGGTCGCCACCGGCCGCAGCGACTTTCCCAACCAGATCAACAACGCGCTGGCCTTCCCCGGGGTGTTCCGGGGCGCGTTGGACGCGCGGGCCACCCGGATCACCGAGGGGATGAAGGTCGCCGCCGCGGACGCCATCGCCGGCGTGGTGGCCGAGTCGCTCACCGCCGACGCGATCGTCCCGTCGCCGCTCGACCCGCGCGTCGCCCCGGCCGTCGCCGAGGCCGTCGCCGAAGCGGCCCGTCGCGACGGAGTCGCCCGCCGGTAGGCGGGGCCCTTCTTAACGGGCGCTCAGCTTGTTACCGTGCCGATCATGCGTGCCGCCTTCGCCTCCCGCTTCGACGATGCCGATCCGCTCGCCGCCCTCACCGTCGGTGAGCGGCCCGAGCCGACCCACCCGGAGGACGACTGGGTGACCGTGCAGGTACGGGCCACCTCGCTCAACCACCACGACCTCTGGTCGCTGCGCGGCGTCGGTCTCACCGAGGCCCAGCTGCCGATGATCCTCGGCTGCGACGCGGTCGGCGTGGACGCCGACGGCAACGAGATGGTCGTCTACCCGGTCGTCGTCACCCCGGGTGACCCGCGCGGGGTTTCGATCCTGTCCGAGCACTTCGCCGGGACCCTCGCCGAGCGGGTCGCCGTACCCCGGTCGAACCTGATCCCACTGCCCGACGGCATGGCGGCGACCGACGCGGCGTGCCTGCCCACGGCCTGGCTGACCGCGTGGCGGATGCTGACCACCAAGGGCCGCGTCGCGGACGCCGACAGCGTGCTGGTGCAGGGCGCGGGCGGCGGCGTCGCGACCGCGGCCGTCGCGCTCGCTGTCGCGATGGGCAAGCGGGTGTACGCGACCAGCCGTGACGCCGCCAAGCGGGAGCGGATCACCGCCCTCGGGGCGACTGCCCTGGAGTCCGGTGCCCGGCTGCCGGAGCGGGTCGACGTGGTGATCGAGACGGTCGGCGCGGCGACGTTCGACCACTCGTTGAAGTCGGCCGCGCCGATGGCCCGGATCGTGGTCTCCGGCGCCACCGCCGGGCACCAGCCGTCGGTCAACCTGCGCCGGGTCTTCGCCATGCAGCTGGAGATCCTGGGGACCTCGATGGGCACGCCGGAGGAGCTGTACGAGCTGCTGGCGTTCTGCGCCGAGAATGAGGTCCGCCCGGTGATCGACACCGTGGTCCCGTTCAGCCGGGTCGAGGACGCCTTCGCCCGCCTGCACTCCGGCGACACCTTCGGCAAGATCGTCATCGACCACACCGCCTGACGCACGTCGTGCCCCCGCCGGACGCCGCCCGGCCGGCCGGCCCAGCCCAGCCCCAAGATCGCGCAATCATCATGGAAATAGTGGCCTCCGCGTCGTGGGAGGCCACTATTTCCTGGTTAATGCGCGATCTTGAGCGGTCGGAGCGGTCGGGATCTCAGAGGTGATCGTCGAAGGTGGCGATGTCGCCGCGCGTCGCGTCGGTGGGGATGCGCTTCTTGGCCTCCGCGTCGCCGTACAGCGACCAGCGCAGGAACTCGACGGACGTGTCCGAGACGACCCGCAGCGTCGCGGCGTCGCTGAGCAGCGCCCGCCCGTGGTCGCCCTTGGGCAGGCTGAGCAGCGCCTTCGGCCAGGGCACCTTGTCGTACGCCGCCTTGCCCGCCGCGTAGTCGACCACCTCGTCCAGCTCGCCGTGCACGAACAGCTGCGGCGCGGTCGCCCCTGCGAACGCCGTACCCACGCCGACGGCCGTACCGGCGAACACCACCCCGGCGTCCAGCCGCTCGTCCCGGCTGGCGGTGAAGAGGCCGATGGTGGTCACCCCGCCGGCCGAGTGCCCGGCCGCGGCGACCCGGTCGGTGGCCAGCCGGCCGCGCAGCCCGTCGCCGGCCTTGCCGTCGAGCGCCAGCACCTGGGTCAGCGCGTACGACACGTCGGCCGGCTGGTTGAGCACGTCGAGGATGTTGCCGTCGCTGCCCCGGGAGGTGTGCGGGAAGGTCGGCGCGGCCACCACGAAGCCCGCCGCCGCCCAGCGGGTCAGCAGGGTGGCGTAGTCCTCCGGCCGCCCGGTGAGGCCGTGGCTGAACATCACCACCGGAAACCGGCCCTGTGCCGCCGCCGCGGACCGCTTGACCGCGCCGCCGGCCTCCCCGGCCGCCGGATACCAGAGCGTCACCGGCAGCGCGCGGCCGTCCCGGTTCAGCTTGAGCTGGCGTACGCCGACGCCGAAGGCGCTTTTCGGTGCGGTCCCGGCGGGTACCTGCGGCGTCGGCGTGGCGGCGGGCGGTGGCTCGGCCGGCGCCCGCCAGCTCTCGGTCTTGCGGGCGTCGGCGGAGCAGCCGACCAGGCCGGCCATGAGCAGGACGCTGGCCAGCAGCGTGGAGGTGACGCGACGCGACATGAAGCCAATTGTGCCCTGCCGCGCCGACCGGCTCGGCGCGGTTCGACGCGCGGTGGCCGCGGCGTGACCGGTTCGCTCAGGCCGCGGCGTGACCGGCTCGCTCGGGCCACGCCGTGACCGGTTCGCTCAGGCCGCGGCGCGGTCGGGGAGCGGGCGCCGTCGCCGGGCGGTGTCGGTCAGGGAGCGTGGCGGGAAGGCGGCGTTGGGGTCGTACCGGTTGGTTCCGGGCGGCACGATCTCGTCGATCCGGTCGAGGGTCGCGTCGTCCAGGGTGAGCGTGGCGCCCTTGAGCAGGTCCTCCAGGTGCGCCATGGTCCGCGGTCCGATGATCGCCGAGGTGACCGCCGGATGGGCCACGGTGAAGGCGATGGCGAGCTGTGGGAGCGTGCAGCCGATGCCCGCCGCGAGGTCGACGAGCTGCTCGACGATGTCGAGCTTGGCGGCGTTCTCGGCGAGCGTGGGATCGAACTGCGCCGGCCGGAGCACGGCACGCCCGGTCGACAGGTCGACGGGCCGGTCCCTGCGGTACTTCCCGCTGAGGAACCCGAAGGCGAGCGGACTCCAGACCAGCACCCCCATGCCGTAGCGCTGACAGACCGGCAGGGTCGACGCCTCGACCCCGCGGGCCAGGATCGAGTACGGCGGCTGCTCGGTGCGCAGCCGCCCGAGGCCGCGACGCTCGGAGACCTGGTGCGCCTCGACGATCTCCTCGGCGGGGAACGTCGAGCACCCGAAGGCGCGGATCTTTCCCTCGCGCACGAGGTCGGTGAGCACCGAGAGCGTCTCCTCGATGTCGGTCGAGGGGTCGGGGCGGTGGACCTGGTAGAGGTCGATCCAGTCGGTGCCCAGGCGCCGCAGGCTCCCCTCGACCGCCTTGAGGATCCAGCGCCGCGAGTTGCCACCCTGGTTGGGCCCCTCACCCATCGGAAAGTGCACCTTGGTGGCGAGGACGACGTCGTCCCGGCGCCCCCGCAGCGCCTTGCCCACGATCTGCTCGGACTCGCCCCGGCCGTACATGTCGGCGGTGTCGACACAGTTGATGCCCTGGTCCAGGGCCGCGCGGACGATACGGACGCAGTCGTCGTGGTCCGGGTTCCCGACGGCGCCGAACATCATGGTCCCGAGGCAGTGGGTGCTCACCTCGATGCCGGTGCCGCCGAGTGTGCGATAGCGCATGCCGATGCTCCCTTGGCGATGTCGTAACGATCACGGGGGACCCTAGGAGCTGGAGTCGGCTCTAGGTCAAGCCTCGTTACCCTGCTCGGCATGGCCGAGGACACCGTGAGTCTGAGCATCGGGCAGGTCGCCGAACGTACCGGCTTGAGCGTGCACGCCCTCCGCTTCTACGAGCAGGAGGGCGTCTTCGTCGATCCCGTACGCCGTGGGCCCGGTGGGCGTCGTGTCTACAGCCAGGACGACGTCGACTGGCTGACCGTCTGCGTCATTCTCCGTGCCTCGGGCATGCCGTTGCCCGCGCTCCGCCGGTACACCAACCTCGTCCGGGAGGGCGCCGGCAACGAGGAGGAACGTCTCGCCCTCCTGCGCGAGCACCGGGAGCGCGTCACCAGCCAGATCGGCAGGCTCACCCAGTGCCTGGACCTGATCGGCTTCAAGGTCGGGGTGTACGAGGACCTTCTCGACGGAGCCCAGCCCGCAGTCGAGCCAGGTCGTCCGCGTCCTTCGGACGGCGGGGCCGCTCCGGCATCCACACCGGGTACATCTGCTTGAACTCGATCTGGGCCGGCACCGAGATCGTCGGCACGGTCAACGGGCCGAGCCGGCCGGGTGGTGCGTCCAGCATCCCGACCGGCAGTGGCGTGCCGGCCCAGGACCCGGCACCCACCGTCGGTCGACCGGCGTCGTCGCAACCCAGGTACGCGAAGCTCACCTCCACGTCGGCGGCGAACAGGTCGAGCTGTAGCTCCACCGGCATCCGAGGATCGGGTCGCCAGCCCCGGGCCAGCAGCAGGGCTGCCAGCCGGGCCGCGTCCTCGCGCCAGCAGTACCAGTCGACGTCGACGTGCGGTCGGGACACCTGGCCGAGCTGGAAGTCCATCGCCCAGCCGCCACGCAACCACACCGGAATGCCGGCCGATCCGGCCACCTCGACCACTTCGGCGATGCTCGCCAACTGGCGGCGCGCGAGGTCGTCCACCGGGGCACCCTAGCGGCACGTCCGGGTGCGCGGGGCAGCCTTCAGTGGGCAGCAGCGCTTGTCGTGTGCGGCCACCGCCACCGCCGCTAGGTGAGGCGGGACTCGTAGTGGGTGCCGGGCGTGCGCGCGTCGGTGGGCAGGCGGGCGCCGGCGGTCCGGTCGCCGTAGAGGGTCCAGCGCAGGAAGTCGGTGGTGGTGGCGAGGACGGCGGAGAATCCGGGGTTGCCCGGCGTGAGGTACGCGCCGTGGTCCTGGCCGAGCACACTGACGAACACCGCCGGTCCCGGGGTACGCGCGTACGCCGCCCGGCCGACCGTCACCGGCACCACCGGGTCGGCCGTGCCGTGCACGAAAAGCACCGGTGCGGTCGGTCCGGCGAAGCTGCCCGGCAGCCCGCCGCCGGCGATCACGATGCCCCCGCGCAGCCGGGCCGGGTGGCCCTCGGTGAACATGCCGGAGGTGGTGAAGCCGCCCGCCGAGTGACCGGCGGCGGCGATCGACGTGAGGTCCAGGTGGCCGGCGAGCGGATCACCCGGGTCGCCGTCGAGGCGGCCCAGGTGCCGGATCAGCCGCCAACCGTCGGCGGGCTGGTTGCGCACGTCGGCCCGGGTGAAGTGCGCGGCACCCGCGCTGGTGTGCGGGTACGCGGGCGCCGCCACCACGAAACCGGCCGCCGCCCAGCGGGTGGTCAGCCCGGCGTGCAGCTCGGGTCGACTGTGCAGCCCGTGGCTGTAGATCACCACCGGGAAGCGGCCGGCGGCCACCCCGTCGGTCCCGGCCGGATACCAGATGGTCACCGGCAGGGGGCGCGCCGAGCGCGGATCGAGGGTGAGCGTACGCACGCCGACGACGTACGACCCCTCGGGCGCTCGGCGCGCGGACGGCGGCCCGGTGGAGCCGCCCGCCACGGCGGTGGCCGGCGCGCAACCGGCCAGCAGCGCTGTCACCAGTACGGCGACCAGCCGTCCCGCCCCCACCGTTTCACCGTAGGTGCCCGGGCACGTCCGGCGGCCCCGCCGTCCGGCCCGGCTCTGCTCGCCACCCGGTCGGGTCGCCTCCGCCGGCCGGTTCGACCCGGTGGGACGGCGGAGGCGGGGGCGGCGCTCGGCGACCGGCTTCGCTAGGGTCACCGACATGGCTGAGAACTACACCGACCCCAGCGGCAACACCGAGGCGTTCCGCGCCTTCACCCAGACGCCGGAGGCCGCCGGCCCGGCCGACGCGCCGTCCCGCCTGCCGCTCATCGTCGGTGCGGCGGTGGTCGTCGTACTGCTGGTGGCCCTCGTCGCCTGGCTGGCGATGCGCTGACCAGCCGGCGCGGCAGTGCGCTGACCGGGCGGGTCGGGGGCTTCAGTGCGCCCCGACCACGTCCCGGGTCTGCCGGGCGATCTCCCGTTCCTCATCGGTGCGGATGACACAGACGCTCACCTCGGCGTCGTCCGGCGAGATCAGCCGGTCGCCGTCACCGTTGTTGCGCGCCTCGTCGACGGTGATGCCGAGCCGGGCCAGCCCGGCCAGCGCGGCGGCCCGGACGGGCGCGGCGTGCTCGCCCACGCCGGCGGTGAACGCGATCGCGTCCACGTGGCCGAGCAGCGCGTAGTACGCGCCGACGTACCCGGTGATCCGCTGGCAGTACACGTCGAAGGCCAGCGCGGCTGCCCGGTCCCCGGCCGCCCTGCGCTGCAGCACCTCGCGCATGTCGTTGACGCCGGTCAACCCCAGCAGCCCGCTGCGGTGGTTGAGCAGGTCGTCGATGTCGTCGACCGACAGCCCGCCCTCCCGCCGCAGGTGGAAGATCACGGTCGGGTCGAGGTCGCCGCTGCGCGTGCCCATCACCAGCCCCTGAAGGGGCGACATCCCCATCGAGGTGGCGACGCTGCGGCCGTTCGCGACCGCGCAGGCGCTGGCCCCGTTGCCCAGGTGCAGGGTGATGGTGTTGAGCTGCTCGTACGGGCGGCCCAGCAGCTCGGCGGTACGCCGGGAGACGTACGCGTGCGAGGTGCCGTGGAAGCCGTACCGGCGGATGCCGTACCGCTGCGCGGTGTCCAGGTCGATCGCGTAGGTCGCGGCGGCCTCCGGCAGGGTGTGGTGGAACGCCGTGTCGAAGACGGCGACCTGCGGGACGTCCGGCAGCGCCGCCCGGGTCACCTCGATGCCGGCCAGGTTGGCCGGGTTGTGCAGCGGGGCGAGCGGCACCAGATCCTTGATCGCGGCCAGCACCGCGTCGTCGATGAGGACCGGGGTGGTGAACTTCCGTCCGCCGTGCACCACCCGGTGCCCGACCGCGGTGAGCCCGTTCAGGTCCAGACCGGCCAGGATCTGCCGGACGGCGCTGGCGTGGTCCGCCGGGCCGCCGCCGGGCTCACCGACCCGCTCGACGGTGCCCTGGTCGAGGGGCCGGTCCCCGTCGTAGTGGCGCCACTTCACCGACGACGACCCGCAGTTGAGCACCAGCACCCGACTCATGACGCCTCCTCGGCGGCCGCCTGGATGGCGGTGATCGCCACCGTGTTGACGATGTCCGGCACTGTCGCGCCGCGGGAAAGGTCGTTCACCGGCCGGCGCAGGCCCTGCATGACCGGGCCGACGGCGACCGCCCCGGCCGAGCGCTGCACCGCCTTGTACGTGTTGTTGCCCGTGTTCAGGTCCGGGAAGATGAAGACCGTGGCCTGGCCGGCGACCGGGCTGTCGGGCAGCTTCGTCGCCGCCACGGCGGGGTCGATCGCCGCGTCGTACTGGATCGGCCCCTCGACCAGCAGGTCGGGCCGACGCTCCCGGACCAGCGCGGTGGCCGCGGCGACCTTCTCCACGTCTTCGCCCGCGCCGGAGCTGCCGGTGGAGTACGACAGCATGGCCACCCGGGGTTCGATGCCGAAGCGGGCGGCGGTGTCGGCCGACGAGATCGCGATGTCGGCGAGCTGGGCGGCGTCCGGGTCGCGGTTGACCGCACAGTCGCCGTAGACCAGCACCCGGTCGGCGAGCAGCATGAAGAAGACGCTGGAGGCCACCGAGACCTCCGGCACGGTACGGATGATCTCGAACGCGGGCAGGATGGTGGCGGCGGTGGTGTGCGTGGCCCCCGAGACCATGCCGTCGGCGTACCCGGCGTTCACCATGAGCGTCCCGAAGTAGTTGGGCTGGGCCACGATGTCGTGCGCCAGCTCGGCGGTGACGCCCCGGTGGGCGCGCAGCCGCGCGTACTCGGCCGTGAACTCGTCGCGCCACCCGCTGGTGGCCGGGTCGACGAGCCGCGCGTCGCCGAGATCGATGCCCAGCTCGCGGGTGCGCCGGGCGATGTCGTCCGGGCGGCCGAGCAGCGTCAGGTCGGCCACGCCCCGGCGCAGCAGGATCTCCGCCGCCCGCAGGATGCGCTCCTCGGCGCCCTCGGGCAGCACCAGGTGCCGGGGCTTCGAGCGGGCCCGGTCGATCAGCTCGTTCTCGAACATCAGCGGGGTGACCCGCGTCGAGCGGCTGACCCGCAGCCGGCGGGCCAGGTCGTCGGTGTCCACGCAGCGTTCGAACGCGCCGAGCGCGGCCTCCACCTTGCGGGGGTTGGCCACGCTGGGCCGCCCCTCGATCCGGCTGGACGCGGCCACCGTGTCGTAGCTGTCGCTGCCGACGGAGAGCACGGCCAGGCCGGTGTTGAGGCCCTCCACCAGCCGCATCACCCGGGGGTCGGGTTGCTCGCCGAGGGTGAGCACCAGCCCGGCCACCGACACCTGCCCGGCCACGTGCGCGGCGCTGGCGGCGACGAGCAGGTCGGCCCGGTCCCCGGGGGTGATCACCAGAGCGCCCTCGGTGAGGTGGCCCAGCAGGGTCGGCACGTGTGCCGCGCCGACCACGAAGTCCAGCACGTCCCGGCCGAGCGCCGCGTCGTCCCCGGCCAGCAGGGTGGCGCCGAGCGCCGCCGCCACCTCGGCCACCGTCGGCGCCGACACGCTCGGCACCTCCGGGATGGCGTACGCCGGCACGGGCAGCTCCGGCAGCGTCATCGGCTCGGACACCCGGTTGGCGATCACCGCGAGCACCGTCGCGCCCAGGTCGGCCAGATCGTGGTACGCCCCGCGCATGGCCGCCGCGACGGCCGTCGGCTCCTGCTCGTAGCCGTCCACCACCGGCACCACCACGCTGCCGAACTCGGTGGCCAGCCGGGCGTTGAAGGCCAGCTCGCGGGGGTGCGCCGGGTCGCCCGGCTCGTCGAAGTCACTGCCCACCACGACCACCGCCGGGCACTGCCGCTCCACCGCCCGGTACCGCTGGACGACAGCGGAGATCAGCTCTTCCCGTCGGCCGTCGGCGACCAGCCTGGCCGCCTCGGCGTAGGTGGATCCGGCCAGCTCGGCGAGCGGCACCTCGACGCGGTACCGCTCGCTCAGCAGCGCGAGGATCGGGTCCGGGCCGGTGTCGGCCACCAGCGGCCGGAACACACCGATCCGCCCGACCTGGCGGGACAGCAACTCGGCCAGCCCGAGGGCGATGGTCGACTTGCCCCCGCCCGAACCGACGCTGGTCAGATACACGCTGCGCGCCACGGCCCCACGCTACAAGATCGTGGTGGCCGTCGTCGGTCCGCTCGTCAGCACATCGACCTGGCGGGCCAGCCAGAGTGTCCGCTGGAGGTTGCGCTTCCGTACCTGTTCCTGTCGGGGTTAGTGCGAGTCCGTCCGCTCAGGACGCGGCTGTCGCGGACGTCGGCCCGATCGTCTCGGCGGACGGTGGCGTGTCGGGCAGCCCGGCCATCCGGAAGATCGCGTCGCTCTTGACGACCCAGGCGGTGCCGAAGGCGGCCACGGCGAGGGTCTCGCACCACAGCAGCGGCTGGAGGGCGTGGCGGACGTCGGTGGGCAGCGCGCCGCTCGCCAGCGCGCCTGCGATCGCCGCCAGGATGAGCAGGCCGCACGCGCGGTAGCAGCGGTTGGCGGCGCGTCGGGGCGGCACCCCAGCACGGTCGGGTCGGGTGAACAGGAACAGGCAGAAGGCGGCGAGCAGGACGAACAGCGACCCGGCGGCGGCCTGGTGCACCAGACCGACCAGCCGGCTGTCGCCTCCGGTCGGCCCGTGTACCGGAAACAGGGCCACCAGGATCGCGAGCGTCCCGGCGATCGTGCCTAACAGGTCGTCCGGCCAGCGGTAGCGGTAGGCGATCAGGAACACCCCGATCGCGCACAGTGCGCCGACGAAGATGTTGCGCATCTCGGTGTGGTAGTAGGCGCTGAGCGAGTCGAGGACGACGACGCGGCGGCTGGCGACCATGTGGCCGACCACCAGTGCGACGGGCAGGGCCAAGCCGACCGAGCCGATGCCGAGGCGCAGGTGGCGTACGGTCGCGGTGTCCTGCGGCGGGTTGCCGGGCTCGTGGTTCACACCACCAGTGCACATCGCTCCTGGAGACGAGTCAAATACTCAGCGTTAATCGTCCTCTGGATCGTCCAGGCGGGCCAGGTAGGTGGCCAGGCGCTCGATCGGGGTCTCGAACTCGGGGTTGAGGTCGACGAAGTCGCGCAGGCGCTCGCCCAGCCACTCCAGGGTCACCTGCTCGTCGCCCCGGCGCTCGACCAGCTCCTCGATGCCACGGTCGGTGAAGTACACGGCGTACGTCCTCGTGCTCGGCCCGGCGCGGGCCGGGCGGGTCGGTGGTTCGGATGGACCGACGCGAGCCGGGGCAGGACCGTGGGAAAACGGCCCTGCCCCGGCTCGCGTGGCGCGGTCAGGTCACGGGCGGGGGAGTGCCGCCTCGATGAGCGCGGTCTGCTCGACCTCGTGGGTCTTGGCCGAGCCGACCGCCGGGGCCGCCGCGGCCGGGCGGGAGATCCGCCGCAGCCGGACGTCGGTGAGGTGCTCCAGCAGGTTGAGCGCCACGAACGACCAGGCGCCCTGGTTGGCCGGCTCCTCCTGCACCCAGGCGAAGTCCTCCGCGTTCGGGAACTGCGCCAGGGCGGCCCGGATCTCCTCCACCGGCAGCGGGTACAGCTGCTCGATCCGGATGATCGCCGTGTCGGTGATGCCGCGCTCCTGCCGGGCCTGGAACAGGTCGTAGTAGACCTTGCCCGAGCAGAGCAGCACCCGCTTCACCGACTCCGGTGCCGGGGCGGCGGTGTCGCGCAGCACCGGCTGGAAGGTGCCGGTGGTGAAGTCCTCCACCGACGAGACGCAGAGCTTGTGCCGCAGCAGCGACTTCGGCGTGAACACCACGAGCGGCTTGCGCTTCGGCGACAGGGCCTGGCGTCGCAGCAGGTGGAAGTAGTTCGCCGGGGTCGTCGGAATGGACACCCGCATGTTGTCCTCGGCGCACATCTGCAGGAACCGCTCCGGGCGACCGGAGGTGTGGTCCGGGCCCTGGCCCTCGTGGCCGTGCGGCAGCAGCAGGGTCACCGCGGAGCGCTGACCCCACTTCACCTCACCGGAGGAGATGAACTCGTCGATCACCGACTGGGCGCCGTTGACGAAGTCACCGAACTGGGCCTCCCAGGCGACCAGCGCGTTGACGTTCTCCACCGAGTACCCGTACTCGAAGCCCATCGCCGCGTACTCGCTCAGCAGCGAGTCGTGCACGAAGAACCGGGAGCGCTCGCCATCGCCGGTGAGCGACTTCAACGGCAGGTAGTCGTCGCCGGTGCGGTGGTCGACCACCGACGCGTGCCGCTGGACGAAGGTGCCGCGCCGCGAGTCCTGCCCGGCGAGCCGGACGGTGACCCCGTCGTGCAGCAGCGCCCCGAACGCGATGATCTCGCCGAAGCCCCAGTCGATGTTGCCCTCGACGGACATCTTGGCCCGCCGGTCGAGCAGCTGCTGGATCCGCTTGTGCGGAGTGAAGCCCTCGGGCAGGTTGACGTGGGCCTCGCCGATCGCCTTCACCACGGCGGCGTCGGTGGCGGTGTCGACCGCCGGCTCCGGCTCCTCCTCGTGGCGGGGGCGGTTGAGCTGGCGCGGCGTGGCGGCGGCGTCCCGGGTGGCCTTGAAGACCTTCTCCAGTTGCGCCTGGTAGTCGCGCAGCAGCTCCTCCGCGTCCTCCACGGTGATGTCGCCGCGACCGATCAGCTCCTCGGTGTAGAGCTTGCGCACCGAACGCTTCGAGTCAATGATCTTGTACATCTGAGGGTTGGACATCGACGGGTCGTCGCCCTCGTTGTGGCCGCGCCGGCGGTAGCAGACCATGTCGATCACGACGTCCTTGTTGAACGCCTGCCGGTACTCGAAGGCCAGCCGGGCCACTCGGACCACGGCCTCCGGGTCGTCGCCGTTCACGTGGAAGATCGGCGCCTGGATCATCCGGGCCACGTCGGTGCTGTAGAGGCTGGACCGGCTGTACTCCGGGGCGGTGGTGAAGCCGACCTGGTTGTTGACCACCACGTGCACGGTGCCGCCGGTGCGGTAGCCGCGCAGCTGCGACAGGTTGAGCGTCTCGGCGACCACACCCTGCCCGGCGAACGCGGCGTCGCCGTGCACCGCCAGCGGCAGCACGGTGTAGCCCTCCAGCTTGAGGTCGATCCGGTCCTGCTTGGCCCGGACGATGCCCTCCAGCACGGGGTCGACGGCCTCCAGGTGCGACGGGTTCGCCACCAGGGACACCTTGACGACGTGCTCGCCGTCCGGGGTGGTGAACTTGCCGTTCTGACCCAGGTGGTACTTCACGTCGCCGGAGCCCTGCGTCGAGCGCGGGTCGAGGTGACCCTCAAACTCCGAGAAGATCTTCTCGTACGGCTTGCCGACGATGTTGGCCAGCACGTTGAGCCGGCCCCGGTGGGCCATGCCGATGACGACCTCGTCCAGCCCGCTCTCGGCGGAGGACTCGAGCACCTCGCCCAGCAGCGGAATCAGCGACTCGCCACCCTCCAGCGAGAAGCGCTTCTGGCCGACGTACTTGGTCTGCAGGAAGGTCTCGAACGCCTCGGCGGCGTTGAGCCGGTTGAGCACGTGCTTCTGCTCGTCGGGGGACGGCTTCTCGTACTTGCGCTCGATCCGCTCCTGGATCCAGCGCCGCTCCTCCGGGTCCTGGATGTGCATGTACTCGATGCCGACGCGCCGGCAGTACGAGTCGCGCAGCACGCCGAGGATCTCGCGCAGCTTCATCCGCTGGCGGCCGGCGAAGCCGTTGACCGGGAACTCGCGGTCCAGGTCCCACAGGGTCAGCCCGTGCTGGAGGACGTCCAGGTCGGGGTGCTTGCGGATGTGGAATTCCAGCGGGTCGGTGTCGGCCATCAGGTGACCGCGCACGCGGTACGCGTGGATCAGCTCGTGCACCCGGGCGGTCTTGTTGATCTGACCCTCGGAGTTGACGGCCACGTCGCGCACCCAGCGCACCGGCTCGTACGGGATGCGCAGCGAGGTGAAGATCTCGTCGTAGAAGCTGTGCTCGCCCAGGATCAGCTCGTGCATGACCTTGAGGAACTCGCCGGACTGCGCGCCCTGGATGATCCGGTGGTCGTACGTGCTGGTCAGCGTGATGACCTTGCTGACCGCCAGCTCGGCGAGAGTCGCCTCGGACATGCCCTGGTAGGGGGCCGGGTATTCCATCGCGCCGACGCCGATGATCGCGCTCTGCCCCTGCATGAGCCGCGGCATGGAGTGCACCGTGCCGATGCCGCCCGGGTTGGTCAGCGAGATCGTGGTGCCGGAGTAGTCCTCCATGGTCAGCTCGTTGCGCCGCGCCCGCCGGACCACGTCCTCGTACGCCTGCCAGAACTGCCGGAAGTCCATCTGCTCGCAGCCCTTGATGGAGGGGACCACCAGGTTGCGGCTGCCGTCCGGCTTGGCCAGGTCGATCGCGATGCCGAGGTTGACGTGCGCCGGGCGGACCACGGCCGGCTTGCCGTTGGCCTCGGCGAAGGAGTTGTTCATCTCCGGGTGCTGGACCAGCGCGCGGACCATCGCGTAGCCGACCAGGTGGGTGAAGCTGACCTTGCCACCGCGCCCCCGGGCGAGGTGGTTGTTGATCACGATGCGGTTGTCGACCAGCAGCTTCGCCGGGACCGCGCGGACGCTGGTCGCGGTGGGCACGCTCAGCGAGGCGTCCATGTTCTGCACGATCTTCGCGGCGACACCCCGCAGCGGGGTGGTCTGCGGGCCGTCGGCGCTCGGCGCGGCCGCCTTCGCGGCCGGTGCGGCCTTCTCCGGGGTGGCCTTCGCGGGCGCGGCCTTGGCCGGTGCCGACGGCGCCGCGGCCGTCTTGCTGGCGGCGGCGGTCGGCTTCGCCGGGGCGCTGGGCTGGCTGACCGTGGCCGCAGGCTCCGGCTGGCCGTCCGGCTCGGGCGCGGCGGCGGGCTTGCCCGACGTCTCAGCCCTGCGCGGTGTGCCGGCGCCGGGCGCCGGCCGGTAGTCGGCGAAGAAGTCGTGCCAGGCCGAATCGACGCTCGTTGGGTCGGCGAGGTACCGCTGGTACATCTCCTCGACGATCCACTCGTTCGGGCCGAAACCCGCCAGTGGGTTCTCCTGCGAAGTCTGCTGGGTCGACACGGCCGGTAATCGCCTCTTTCACGCGGGTTTATGTGTCACGCGGTGTCCGTCGCGTCCAGTTGATGGACCACGGACAGGACGACTCCCAGGCTACGCCGTAAGGATCCCGGCGGCATTTCCGCCTCGGTCGGGTGGCCGGTTTCACAGAAGATGCCAGAAGTTCACCAACCCCTGCGCGACCCGTCGCCGGCTGGTACGGCTGGTACCGCCAGATTGAGTACCGGTACGGATGTCCCGGGCCAACGCCGTCCGCGACGATCGGGCGCATGGATCATGACGGGGTACGGGGGCGCTACGGCCGGAGCATGGCGGTGGCGTCCGGTTGGTACGTCACCGCGATCGCGGCCATGGCGGTGGGCACGACGAGCGTGCCGAGCGCGCCGCACGACGACTGCGCGGCCTGGTTCAGCTGCCTGTCGCCGGGCGAGTCGCTGGTGTTCGTCGCTCTGGTGTGGGGCACGCCGGTGCTCCTCGGGCTGCTGGTCGTGACGGCGCTGGTGACCGCGCTGGTCGTCCGACTCGTCCCCTCGGCGGTGCTCGCCGGCACCACGGCCGCGGTGCTCAGCGTCGGGGTCTGCGCCGCCGTGTACCTGGGTCGCTCGTGAAGCGGCTCGGCCTCGGCGGGCTCTTCTTCGCCTGGCTCTACGGGGTGCCGTTCCTGCTGCTGGTGGGCCTGATCCGGCGCTTGGCCAGGCCGTACACGCCGACCGCGGACGAGGCGCAGGCGTTCGGCGCGACCACGGACGCCCTGCTGACGACCGGGCTCGTGCTCAACGCGGTGCTTCCGGTGCTCGGCCTGCTGCTGGCCGGGTTGGCGGGGGAGGCCCTCTGGCGTCGGCACTTCGCCGGGGCGCTCGGCGGGACGGTGCTGCTGTACGTGGCGGTCGCCCTGGTCGCCAGCCTGACCACCAGTGGGCTGACCGGGCACATTCCCGCCGACCAGGAGCCCGACCCGGTGGTCACCCAGTGCATTCCGATCAGCGGCGGCCGGGGCTGCCCGGGCGGGTGAGGTGCCGGCAGCCCGGCGGAGCCGGAGCCGGCCCGGGGTGGCGGCCGTGCCGCCGCCACCCCGGAACTCGCGTCGGTCAGGAGATGTCGCGCCGACGCATCAGCAGGGTGCCGACCACGCCGGTGACCACCGCGTACCCGATGAGCACGGCGGCGCCCGCCCAGCGCGGCGGGTTACCCGGGATGTCCGCCCCGGTGACCATCAGCGACGAGGCCAGCGACGGCACCAGCAGTTGCAGGTTGTTGATCCAGTCACCCCACCGGTTGGCCAGGATGGTGATCACCAGGATGGCGCCGATCGAGCCGCCCAGGTAGAGCAGGATGCCGGTCACGGTGGCGCCGATCTGGCTGCGGATCAGCACGCCGATGCCGACGCCGAACACCGCCCAGAGCAGGTACGCGAGCAGGTTCAACCCGATCGCCCGCCAGGCCGCGTCGTTGCCCAACTGTGAGTCCACCCCGACGGCGTTCAGCACCGCCGAGCCGGCGATCAGGTTGAACACGGTGGTGACCAGCCAGAACAGCAGCGCCAGCACACCCGCCGCGACCAGCTTGGCGATCATCACCGCGGTGCGGTGCGGGTTGGTCAGGAACGTGGTGGTGACCGTCTGGTGGAAGAACTCGCTGGTCACCACGATGATGCCGAGCAGCATGATGATCAGCAGGCCGAAGAACTGCCCGGTGGTGAACAGGTTCGACGAGAGCGCGTCAGGAGTGGCCGCCGCAGCGAACTGGTCCGCCTGGTCGCCCACCTCGGCGGGGTTGGTGCTGGTGAGGGCGTCGGCCTGCAACCAGTTGATGAGCAGCGTGAGCGCCCACAGCGGCAGGCTGATCAGCGCGAAGACCCACCAGGTGTTGGTGGTACGGATCTTGAGCAACTCGGATCGGACGAGGTTCATCGGATGCCCGCCTTTCCGGCCGTCAGCTCCAGGAAGACCCGTTCCAGGTCGGGCCGTTCGGTGGTCAGTTCGTGCAGCTCCACGCCGGCGGCCAGGGCGGCCCGGCCGATCGTCGGGGCGTCCACCCCGGAGACCAGCAGGACACCGTGCTCGTCGGTGGTGACGGTGGCCGACTGCGCCTTCAGCGCGGTGGTCAGCGCCTCCGCCTGCGGCGTACGGACCCGGACCTGGGCGCCCTGCGCCATCGACCCGAGCACCTGCTCGACCGGACCCTGCCGGACCAGCTGGCCCGCTGCGATGATCACCACGTCGTCGGCGAGCAGCTGCATCTCCGACAGCAGGTGGCTGGAGACCAGCACCGTGCGGCCCTCGTGGGCGAGGTTCTTGAGGAACCCGCGCATCCACCGGATGCCCTCCGGGTCCAGCCCGTTGGCCGGCTCGTCGAGGATCAGCACCCGCGGGTCACCGAGCATCGCGGCGGCGATACCGAGCCGCTGCTTCATGCCCAGCGAGTAGCCCTTGAACTTGCGCTTCGCCGCCGGGGTCAACCCGACCAGCTCCAGCGCCTCGTCGGCCCGGGACCTGGGCAGGCCGGCCGCCGCGCAGATCACCCGCAGGTGGTTGATGCCGGTGCGGCCCTTGTGCGCGCTGGACGCCTCCAGGATCGCGCCGACGTGCCGCAGCGGGTCGGCGAGATCGGCGTAGCGCTGCCCGCTGATGGTGGCGGTGCCCCCGGTCGGCGTGACCAGGTTGAGCAGCATGCGCAGCGTGGTGGTCTTACCGGCGCCGTTCGGGCCGAGGAAGCCGGTCACCCGCCCCGGTGCCACGGTGAAGGACAGGTTGTTCACCGCCCGCACGTTCTTGTACTGCTTCGTCAGACCGGACACCACGATCTGACCGTCGCTGGTGGGGCTTCGCTGCCCGTCAGTCATCGTTCTCCTCCCGTGTGGCGTCGAGGTACGCCGTGGCACAGCGTGACGGTACCGAGCAACAAGGTCAATCAGGCTCGGTCCCTACGGCGTGGTCCCCCTTGGGGTGGAGTCGTCTCCTCCCTGCGGACGACGGCGGGTCCTCAGCGGGCGATCCAGGTGGCCCGGGCCGAGCCGAGCAGCGCGCCGCCGGGGCCGTACAGGCTGGTGTGCACAAGCGCCTTGCGGCCGTCGACCCCGATCAGCGCGCCGGTCACCACGCACTCGTCGCCCGGCGCCGGCCGGGCGGTGACCACCGCGGCGATCCGGCCGAGCAGGTACGGGCGGCCCGGCGCGAGCACCGTCCAGCCGCCGGGGCAGTCCAGCGCGGCCCAGACCGTGGCATCGCTGACCTGCTCGGGTGCGCGGAACGGCGCGGCGGTCCGGCCGTCCGGCAACCGGCCGGGGAAGATCCGCAACCCGTCGTTCCGGCTCGGACCGCAGACAAAACACTCTGGGTACGGATGCTCGACGAACCCGGGGTAGCGGGTCGACGCCTGCACCGCCGTCTCCCGGTCGACCGGCGGCACGACGGCGTCCACGACACCGGCGGGGCGGACCTCGGCCACCAGCTCGCCGGCCGGGTCCCGGACCTCGCCGTCGACCAGGCTCAGCGCCGTCTCCAGCGGCGGTGGCCGACGCAGCGTCACCTCCACCGGTCCGGATCCACCGGCGGCGGCGGCGAAGAGGCCGGCGCTCCAGCCGCCGTTGCCCGAGCCGGTGGGCCCGTTGTAGCGGGACTCGATGCGCATGGGCGACCTCCGTGTGGCGTGGGGCGGCGCCGTCGCCGGCCCGCTGGGCAGCCTCGCACGGACCGGGTCGGAGGCATCCGCCGGCCGGCGTTCATCCGATCGACACCAGTGGTGCGATCCGATGGCAACCCGGGGCACCTACACAGATCCCATGGCCGTTCTGCATGTCGCTGGCGCACCCCTGACGACCAGCGGATACACCCTGCTGATCGCCGACGACCCCACCCAGGTCGCGGCCGCGCAACGCCTGCGTCACGAGGTGTTCGCCACCGAGTTGGGTGCCACCCTCGCACCCGGCGGCGCCGGGTTGGACGTGGACCCCTTCGACGTCCACTGCGACCACCTCATCGTCCGCGAGGACAGCACCGGGCAGGTGGTCGGCACGTACCGGTTGTTGCCGCCGGGGCGTACCGACCGGCGGTACGCCGAGGACGAGTTCGACCTCGGCGCGCTGGACCCACTGCGCGACGACCTCGTCGAGACGGGTCGCTCCTGCGTGCACCCGGACCACCGCTCCGGTGCGGTGATCAACCTGATGTGGGCGGGGCTCACCCGGTACCTGCACCTGCGCGGCTCCCGCTGGCTCGGCGGCTGCGCCTCGGTGCCGGTCGACGACGGTGGTCGGACGGTCGCCGGGGTGTGGGCCCAGGCCCAGGCCCGGCACCTGTCGCCCCCGCCGTTGCGGGTGCGCCCACTGCGCCCGTGGTTCGCCGAGCCGGCCGCCGCCCTGGCTGCCCCGGCCTGCGCCACCGACCCGGCCGCTCGGGTGGCGGTGCCGCCGCTGCTGCGTGGTTACCTGCGGCTCGGCGCGTGGATCTGCGGTGAGCCCGCGTACGACCCCGACTTCGGGTGCGCGGATTTCTACGTGCTCTTCTCCCTGGACCGGATGAACCCGCGCTACCTGCGGCACTTCCTGGGCGGGGACCAGCGGTGACCCTCGGAGCGCGCGACCTGTGGCGGCCCTTCTCGGGCTGCGACGACGACTGCCTGCCGGCGGCCGGCGAGGTGCCCACGGTGCCGGTGGTTCGCCGGGTGCTCCGGTTGGTCGCGGCGAGCGGGATGCTGCTGGCCGGGGTGGGAGTGGCGGTGCTGCTGCCCGTGCTGCCGGCGCGTGAGCGGCAGGCGGTGCTGCGCGGCTGGGCCCGCGGCACCGTTCGCGCGTTCGGCGTCCGGCTGGTGATCCGGGGTCGGCTGCCCCGGCGGCGCGCGCTGCTGGTCGCCAACCATGTCTCGTGGCTGGACATCCTCGCCGTCCTGGCGGTCGCGCCCACCCGCATGGTGGCGAAGCGGGAGATCCGGTCCTGGCCGGTGGTCGGGCTGCTCGCTGCGGCGGCGGGCACGGTCTTCGTGGACCGGTCCCGGCCGCGGGCGCTGCCGGCCACCGTGCGCCGGCTCGCCGACACGCTGCGCGCCGGCCGGTCGGTCGCGGTGTTTCCCGAGGGTACGACCTGGTGTGCCGGGGACGGCGCGGACGGGTGCCGCCCCGGGGGCGGCTTCCGGCCCGCGATGTTCCAGGCCGCCGTCGACGCGGGCAGCCCGGTGGTGCCGCTGCGGCTCGGGTACCGGTGCGACGCCACCGGCGCGGTCACGACGGTCGCCGCCTTCCTCGGCGCGGACACCCTGCTGTGCTCGGTCGCTCGGGTGGTCGCGGCGCGGCAACTGGTGGTGTCGGTGACGATCGCCGCCGCGCTGCACCCGGCTGGCGACGCCGACCGGCGGTTGCTGGCCCGGGCCGCCGAGTCTGCCGTACACCTGATGCCGGTTGTCCCGACGCGGACCCGGCTGCGGCCGGTCCCCACCATGACCCCGGCGGGTTCCGTGCCGCAGGTGCCTGCCGGCCGGGACCTGGACCTGGCGGCCTGAGAGGAGGATTCATCGCTTGAACACGCGCCGATTCCGGCGCCGGAGTAGGTCGGATCGCCCTTTGCTCTGCTTCAACCCACGCAACACTTGCGGCCCGCTTGTGTTGCCTGGGTTGAAGCAGAGCAAAGGAGGCGACCGGAGCATCCCTTCCCCTCGTCGTTGGAAGGCCGGGGCTGGTGGCTGGCGCCGTGGTCAGGGTCGCGGTGACGACTCGCGACAGTCTTGTGTGTCGCGATGTATCGCGTTAGGGTTTCCTCGTCGGCGCGCGTGGGCGCGTCGCCGAGGGGAGGACGTCATGGCCGGATGGACGGTCGACAGCCCGCAGCGGCTCACCGTGGACGGCCCGGTCACCCGGCTGGACGTCCGCCTGATCAGTGGACGACTCAACGTCGTCGCCACCGACGGCCCGACCCGGATCGACGTCACCCACGTCGGCCGTCGGCCCGTCCTGATCGACCACTCCGACGGCCGGCTCACCATCCGTCAGGAACGCGGCCACGGCTGGTCGGAGGTCCTGCGGTGGTTCCAGATGATCCACCGCTATCCGCGGGTGGACGTCTCCGTCGCCGTGCCCGCCGATGTCCTCGCCGACCTGGACCTGGTCTCCGGGTCGCTGGTCGCCTCCGGTCTGCGGCGGCAGACCACGGCCCACGTCGTCTCCGGCCAGATCACCCTGATGGGCCTGCGCGGCAGCACATCCGCGAAGATCACCTCCGGGCCGGTGGAGGCGCTCGGCGTGCGCGGTGACCTCACCCTGGAGACCGTCTCCGGGGAGGTGACCCTCGCCGACAGCGCCGCCGACCGGGTACGGGCGCAGACCGTCTCCGGCGCCATCACCTGCGACCTGGACAACCCCCGACGCAGCGAGATCCGGCTCACCACCATCTCGGGCAGCATCACCGTCCGGGTCCGCGAGGACAGCGACCTCGCCGTCCGGCTGAACACCGCCTCCGGCCGGATCACCAGCGGCTTCCCGCAGGTGCGCAACTCGCGATTCCCGCTTCCGAGCAGCGAGGGGGTGCTCGGCGCCGGCGAAGGTAAGCTCTGGGCCTCCGCGACGTCGGGGAGCATTTCGCTCCTCGCCCGACCGGTGACCGCCGACGAGGAGGAGTTGCCGTGACCGCCGTGTTCAGCCACGGGCGGCTCCGGCTCTACCTGCTCAAGCTCCTCGACGACGGCCCCAAGCACGGCTACGAGCTGATCCGCCTCCTGGAGGACCGGTTCCTCGGGCTCTACGCGCCCAGCGCCGGCACCATCTACCCCCGGCTGCAACGGCTGGAGGCCGAGGGGCTGGTGAGCCACACCGCCGCCGGGGGCCGCAAGACGTACGCCATCACCGACGCCGGCCTCGCCGAGCTGCGCCAGCGCGCCGGTGAGCTGACCGCGTTGGAAGCGGACATCGCGGCCTCGGTGGCGGATCTCTCCACCCTGGCCGGCGAGATCCGCAGCGAGGTGCGCGGCTCGACGCGCGACCTCAAGCGGGAGCTGAGCGAGGCCACCCGGCAGACCCGGCGTACGCGGTGGGAGCCGCCCGCGTCGCCGTACCGGCCCCCGTCGGCCGACGTGTCGCGCGCCGCCCTGCTCGACGAGTTCGATCAGCGGCTGGCCTCGTTCACCGCCGAGGTGAGCCGTCTGGCGCGGGCGCGGCAGTTCAGCGACACTCAACTGCGCACGGCGATCCGGCTGCTCGACGGCGCCCTGGACGGGCTGCGCCGGCTGCTGCGCTGACATCCGCCCGGCTGCCCGGCGACTCACAGGGTTTTTCCAGCGAGCGTCCAGCGCCGGTGCAGTGAGGTCACCGATGATTGGGCCCATGCCCGCTACCCAGACCGAGGCGCGACTTCTCGTCGTCGAGGACGACCCCAACATCCTCGAACTCCTCTCCGCGAGCCTGCGCTTCGCGGGCTTCGACGTGGCCACCGCGACCAGCGGCAGCGCGGCCCTCAACGCCGCCAAGGACCACCGGCCCGACCTGGTCGTGCTCGACGTCATGCTGCCGGACCTGGACGGCTTCGAGGTCATCCGGATGCTGCGCGAGGGCGGCACGCGTACCCCGGTGGTGTTCCTGACCGCCCGGGACGCCACCGACGACAAGATCCGCGGGCTCACCCTGGGCGGCGACGACTACGTCACCAAGCCGTTCAGCCTGGAGGAGCTGACCGCCCGGATTCGCGCCGTGCTGCGCCGCACCACCACCGGCGAGCAGGCCCCGTCCCGGCTCACCTTCGCCGACCTGGAGCTGGACGAGGAGACCCACGAGGTGCACCGGGCCGGGCAGCGGGTGCAGCTCTCGCCGACCGAGTTCAAGCTGCTGCGCTACCTGATGCTCAACGCCAACCGGGTGCTGTCCAAGGCGCAGATCCTCGACCACGTCTGGAACTACGACTTCCGCGGTGACGACAACATCGTCGAGTCCTACATCTCCTACCTGCGGCGCAAGGTCGACACCACCCAGCCTCGGCTGATCCACACCCTCCGCGGCGTGGGGTACGTGCTGCGCAAGCCGGCGGCGTGAACGCGGTCCAGCAGGCCAAGGGACGGCTGCGGGGCGTACCGCTGCGGGTGAAGCTGGTCGCCTCGGTGCTCGCGCTGGTCTCCGGTGCCCTGGTGGTGATCAGTGTCTCGACCGCGTACTTCCTGCACAGCTATCTGGTCGGCCAGATCGACCTCGAACTGCGGGACTCGGCCAACCGGATCCAGTCCATCACGCCGAAGTCGACAGGTGTCTCGCTGCCGAGCGACTACCTGGTGGTGTTGACCAGCCCGACCACCGGCAAGGTGCAGATCTCCGTCTACGACGATTCTCGCTTCTCGGTGAGCGATCTGCCGCCGTGGCCGAGCGACGCCGCGGGGTTCCAGACGCAGGAGCAGAGCCACGGTGATCCGTTCACCGTTCGCGCCCGGGACAGCTCGGTGCGCTGGCGGATGCTCTACACGGAGCTACCCAGCGGTCAGATGGCGGCGATCGGCGAGCACCTGACCGACGTCGACCTCGCCGTCAAGCGGCTGGCCTGGATCGACCTGCTGGTCGGCGGGGCGGTGCTGATCCTGCTCGCGTCGGTCGGCGCGGCGATCGTGCGGACCAGCCTCAAGCCCCTCGTGGAGATCGAACGGACCGCCGCCGCCATCGCCGGTGGCGACCTGACCCGCCGGGTGCCCGACCCCGAAGAGGGCCACGAGCATCCCACCTCCGAGCTGGGCCGGCTCTCCCGCGCGCTGAACGCGATGCTCACCCAGATCGAGGCGGCGTTCACCGCCCGGGCGGCCTCGGAGACGGCGGCCCGCTCGGCGGAGAGCACCGCCCGGGACGCGGCCGCCGCCGCCCAGGCGTCCGAGGCGCGGGCCCGACGCTCCGAGGAGCGGATGCGGCAGTTCGTGGCGGACGCCTCGCACGAGCTGCGCACCCCGCTGACCACCATCCGTGGCTTCGCCGAGCTGTACCGCCAGGGCGCGGCCCGCGCGCCGGAGCAGACCGCCGGGCTGCTGCGCCGCATCGAGGACGAGGCCGCCCGGATGGGTCTGCTGGTGGAGGACCTGCTGCTGCTCGCCCGGCTGGACCGGGAACGCCCGCTCTCGCTGGCCCCGGTGGAGCTGCCGGTGCTGGCCTCCGACGCCGTGCAGGCGGCGCGCGCGATCGCTCCGGACCGGCGGATCGAGCTGGAGATCGAGCCCGGTTCCGGCCCGCTCGTCGTCTACGCCGACGACGCGCGGCTGCGGCAGATCATCGGCAACCTGGTGACCAACGCGCTGACCCACACCCCGCCGGAAGCCGACGTCAGCGTGCGCCTGCGCGCCGAGCCGGGCAACCTCGCCGTCGTGGAGGTGGTCGACACCGGCCCCGGTCTCTCCCGGGAACAGTCCGAGCGGGTCTTCGAGCGGTTCTACCGGGCCGACGCGGCCCGGACCCGACGGGCCGACGGCAACACCGGCACCGGCCTCGGCCTGGCCATCGTGGCGGCGCTGGTCGCCGCCCACCACGGCTCGGTCGAGGTGCTCGAGACACCCGGTGGCGGAGCCACCTTCCGGGTCCGGCTGCCGCAGGTGCCCAAGGGCGACGACCTGGGCGAGTGACTTTCAGCCAACTTCCAGGACGGTTCCAGGTTGATTGCAGTGCCGGGGGAGAAGGTAGTCCCATGACCGAGTTCGAGTCCGACCCGCAGCGCCGGCCGGCCCCCACCGACGCCGAGCCGTCGCACCCCACCGCCGAGCTGCCGCGCGACGCGCGCGCGCAGTCCGACTCTCCGACCACCCCCGTTCCGGTCGTCTCGACCGACGGGGACACCGCGCCCACCGTCGCCACTCCGGCCGCGTCCGCCGCCCCCGACGGACCGACCGGGTCCGCCCCCCACACCGGGCAACCGACCGGGTACGAGCCGCCGACCGTGGGCCAGCCCACTGGGTACGAGACGCCGGCCGCCGCCGGTGGATCCGCGCCGCCGTACCCGGTCTCCGGCCACCCGGCGCCCGGCCACTCCGGCCAGCCTGGCTACCCGGGCCAGCCCGGCTACTCCGGTTACCCGCAGCCGGCCGCCGGCCAGTACCCGGGCGCCGGCTGGCACGCGGGCCAGCAGTCCGGCTGGGCCGGCGGGGGCCAGCCGGGCGCGGCCTACCCCCAGCACGCCCAGCACCAGCAGCACCCGCAGCACCAGCCGGGGCAGCCCGTGCCGCCCTGGGGTCCGCAGGCCACGCCGCCCGGCGCCGGGCCCCGGCCGGGCCGGATCGCCAAGTTCGCCGGCGCCGGCGTCGCGGTGTTCGCCCTGATGCTCGGCTCCGGCGTCGCCGGTGGGGCGCTCGCGCTCGCCCTCGACGGCGACAACGGCGGCGTCACCCGCACCTACTCCGCGGCTCCCGTGCTCAACAGCGCCGACCTGCCGAAGATCGCCGCGTCCGTACAGGACAGCGTCGTCTCCATCGCCACCGACAGCGGCGAGGGCTCCGGCGTGGTGCTCAGCGCCGACGGTTACGTGCTCACCAACAACCACGTGGTCGCCTCCGCCAGCGGGGACACCGTGCAGGTCGTCTTCGCCGACGGCAAGAACGCCCAGGCGAAGATCGTCGGCACCGACCCGAAGACCGACCTGGCCGTGGTCAAGGCCAACGGGGTGAGCGACCTCAAGCCGGCCACGTTCGGCGACAGCGACGCCATGCAGGTCGGCGACCAGGTGCTCGCCCTGGGCAGCCCGCTCGGCCTTCAGGGCTCGGTGACCGCGGGCATCCTCAGCGCCCGGGACCGCACCATCCGGGCCGGCGAGGGCCAGCAGCAGGACCCGAACCAGCAGAGCCAGGCGGTCAGCTCGATCTCCGGGCTGCTGCAGACCGACGCGCCGATCAACCCCGGCAACTCCGGTGGCGCGCTGGTCAACACCCGGGGTGAGGTGATCGGCGTCAACACCGCCATCGCCACCTCCGGGCAGAGCACCGGCAACATCGGCGTCGGCTTCGCCATCCCCAGCAACAAGGCCAAGGACGTCGCCGGCAAGCTCCAGCGCGGCGAGAAGGTCAGCCACCCGTCGCTCGGGGTCGGCGTCAACCAGGCCGAGGGCGGCGGCGCGCTGATCGCCTCGGTCACCGCGGGCAGCGCCGCCGAGAAGGCCGGCCTGCAGCGCGGCGACGTGGTCACCCGCTTCGGCGACAAGGTGATCAACGACTCCGACGACCTGGTCGGCGCGGTGCAGGCCGGCAAGGTCGGCGACCGGGTCGAGGTGCACTTCAAGCGCAACGGCGCCGAGAAGACGGCGACCGTGACGCTCGCCGAGACGTCCTGACCGACAACTGAACCTGCCTCCTCCCTCCGGCGGCGGGTGGCGGGGGGGTGGGGGTGGGGTCCGGCTCCCGCCGCTTTTTTTGGCC
>NZ_JBEXHY010000044.1:0-44924 GCF_040608295.1 Micromonospora sp. NPDC005197
GGGGTTCGGCCGGGTCCGGGGGAACGATGGGACCCGGCCGGCGGACGGCCTGACACCCACGGTCAGGCCGGGGTGGGCCGGTCATCTGGCCAACGCAGCGGGTCGACCGGCCCACCCCACCGCCCGGACTGAAGACTGCCGCGAAAAAGCCCAGAAATTCGGGCTGTCGCGGGATCACACCAATGAGGATGACGGAGTAACGTACGTCACCGGAGAGGCCGCTCCCCCCGTGGCGGCCTCTCCACTTTTTATGCCCGCCGGGGCCCCTTCCCGGCCGGCTCGTCGGGCCGGATGTCCGGGTCGCCGGTGACCGGGTGACGCAGCCCCGGGTGCCCGGTCGGCAACGACCGGCGCAGCACCACCCAACTCACCGCGAGCGCCGCCGCGACCAGCGGCCAGGTCAACGCGATCCGGGCCACCACGAGCGCGAGCACCTGCCCACTCAGGTACAGCGGGACGAACACCGCCACCCGCACCACATAGGTAGCCGTCCACACCCAACTCGCCCGGCCGTACCCGCGCAGCAGCGCCGGATCCCGCCGCCACCGGGCCCGCTGGCCCAGCGCCGCGCCGACCAGCACGCCCAGCAGCGGCCAGCGCACCACGATGCTCACGGCCCAGGCCAGCGCGCTGGCGGCGTTCGACAGCAACTGGATCAGAAAGAAATTCTCGGCCCGGCCGGTCCGCACCGCGATCAGCGCCGCGACGCAGACGGCGAGCAGCCCGATCAGCACTGAGCGCGGCCGGTCGCCCCGCCGCAGCCGTACGCCGGCCACCACGACGCCCACGGCGAGCGCCGCGCCCACCCCGGCCCACAGCGACTCGCCGCCGATCAGCCAGCCCAGCGCGAACGCCACCGGCGGCAGGGTGGCGTCCACCGCTCCCCGCCGCCCACCCAGCAGGTCCGCCAGGGACTCGGCCGGGGCCGCTCCGCCGGCCTGCCGACCGGCCGTCGTCGCCCGGTCCGGGCCGGGCTCGACCTGGCCGGACTCCCGCTCCGGTGTGCCGCCCACCGCCACCTCCTCGCCTCCGCCTCAACCTAACCGCCGGGAGCCGGTGGGCCACCGGCCGACCGGCCGGCGCCGGCCGCTACGGTGTGCGGATGCGCGCGACGGCACGGGGTTGGACCGCGGTCTGGTTGGTCGTACTGGCGCTCGTCCAGGCGGCCGCCTTCCTTGCCGTCTGGCGGGTGGCCGTGCACACCGAGATCGGTCAGTGGGTCGACACGGTCGCCCTGACCGGCAACGAGATCGGCCACGACCGCATCGACGGGCCGGTGGACCGGATCCTCAACGCGATGTCGGTGGTCTCCCTGCTCGCCGCCACCGCGATGATCGGCTTCATCGCGCTCATCCGGGGGCGGATCGCCCTGGCCGTCACCGCGACCCTGCTCATCGCCGGGGCGAACGTCTCCACCCAACTGCTCAAGTACGGCCTGAGCCGGCCCGACCTCGGCCTCGACCCGGAGCGCGCCGCGGTGGGCAACAGCCTCCCCAGTGGGCACACCGCCGTGGCCGCGTCGGTGGCGGTCGCGCTCATGCTCGTCCTGCCGCCCAAGGTGCGGGCCGTCGGCGCCTTCGTCGGCGCGAGTTACGCCGCCATCGCCGGGGTGGCCACCCTGTCCGCCGGTTGGCACCGACCCAGCGACGCGGTCGCCGCCTACCTGGTGGTGGGCGTCTGGGCGGCGCTGGCGGGACTGGTCCTGCTGATCACCCAACGCGAGCAGGCCCAGATCGCGCCCGGTGACGCCCACCGCGTCGCCGCGGTCGTGCTCGGCGTGGCCGGCGTGCTCGCCCTGATCGCCTCCGGACTGGCCCTCACCTGGCTGGTGGACCTGCGCGGGACCGGCCCGGAGGAGTTGAGCCGCCGCCCGCTCTTCGTCGGGTACGCGGGCAGCGCCGCCGGCATCGCCGGCACAATGGCGCTGGTGATGGCGCTGGTGCTGACCGTCGTGCACCGGCTGGTGCCCCGGGTCAAGGGTTGAGCCGACCGGTGGACCCGGTTCGCGCGGCGTTCCGTGCCGAGTGCGTACGGCTCACCGAGATCCTGGCCGAGGTGGACGCCGTCGACCTCGACCGGCCCACCCCCTGCCCGCCGTGGACCGTCCGGGAGTTGCTCGCGCACGTGCGCACCGGCGCCGGACGGCTGGCCGACATGCTCGCCGCCCCCGCCCCGCCGCGCGCCGAGGTGGACGCCGCCCGGTATTTCGGCGCGGCGAAGTTCACCCCGCAGGTGGACGCCGACCGCATCGCCGGCGGCCGCCGCGACGCGCGGCAGGTACACCGGGAGGCGTTGGCGACCGGGTTCGAGCGGGCCTGGCGGGCCGCCGACGCGGCGGTCGCCGTGGCCCCGCCCGATCGGGTGGTCCGGACCCGGCACGGCGACGCGATGCTCCTCACCGAGTTCCTGCGGACCCGGGTGGTCGAGGTGGGCGTGCACGGCCTGGACCTGGCGGCGGCGCTGGACCGCCCGCCGTGGCTCACCCCGCGTGCGGCCGCGGTGATCGCCCAACTGCTCACCGCAGGGCGACCCGCACCGGCCGCGTTGGGCTGGGACCGGCTGACCCTGATCCGCAAGACCACCGGCCGTGCGGCACTGACCGTCCTGGAACGGGCCGCGATCGACGCCGCCGGTTTCCGCTGGCTCGCCTTCGGCCGCTGACCCCGACCGCCGTCGCGAGTCGCCCGCGCTGGCTCGTCACCGGGTGCCGCTGACGCCGGCCCGGTCGGTCAGCTCGCCGGTCGGGGCGCGGGAACGTGCGGGGCGACGCCCCGCAGGTGCGTGAGCACCACCGGGTCGATGCGCCCCGGCACCAACCGCTCCTCCAGGTTCTCCAGCCCTGCCCAGGAGACCAGCGCCGCCTCCGTCCCGGCGTCGCCGACCGGGTGACCGAGCGCGGTGAGCAACGTCGCCACCTCGTCGGCGACCGCGCCGCTCAGGTCGAGCAGGGTCGCCGGGTCGGGCCGGCTGAACAGCATGGTGTGCACGGCCAGCAGCCGACCCAGCTCGGTGACCGGGTCCGGATGGTCGTCCACCCGCAGGTCGATCAGCACGTCGCTGGTGCCGCCGTACCCTCCGCCGCGCTCGACCACCAGCAGGCCGGCGCTCTGCCGGCCGCGCCGGTCCCCGCCGGCCTCGTCACCGGCGCGCAGCGCCGCGACCAGCCGCTCGGCGAACGGCAGCGCCGAGGAGGCCAGCCACGCGTCGCCCAGCGCGTCGACGACCTCCGGGCCGGTGAGGACGTTGCCCTGCGCGGCCCAGCCGTCGCCGGTCCGCCCGCCGGCCCACGGGTGGCAGGCCGGGCCGGTCCAGCTCGCACCCGGGCCGCTGACGCCCACCACGCCGAGTTGCCGGTGCTCCCGCTCGGCGTCGGCGGCGATCAGGCCGGCCACCACGTCGGCGGCGGCCACCCCGGTGCGGAGCAGCGTCAGCCCCTGCGGGCGGTAGGCGAGGTTGACGTGCGCCTGGGTGGCCAGCGCGCCGACCTCGGCCTGCGCGGCCGGCACCAGCGCCCCGGCGGCGAGGAACTTGCTGGCCACGACGACGCCGTGGCGGCGGCCGTCGGCGGAGCGGGCGACGAGGGAGAAGGTCACCCGCCGAGACTAACCGGCTGTTGGGCGTACGCCGACGGTCAGAACGGGGTCGCGGCGGCCTCCGGCGGCGCGCCCCGCGCCCGGCGGGCGTCGGCGACCGCGACGCCGCCCAGCACGAGCACTCCGGCGGCCAAGGCGGCCAGCCCCGGCAGGAACAGCAGCGGTACGACCACCGCCGCCAGCACCAGGATGGCGATCCACCGCGACGGGGAGACCCGCCCGAACACCTCGTACTCGAAACGGGCCCGGCCGGCCAGGAACAGCGCGGGTCCGCCGAGCACCATGGCCAGCCACGCCCCCGGGGCATGGCCCAGCGGATGATCGATGATCAGCTCGTAGCCGACCGCCGTGGCGGCCAGGCCGACCACCATGACCAGGTGCGTGTCGGCCGCCGAGCGGCCGATGTTCGCCGGGTGGCGGGCCGTCATCACGGCCTCGCCCAGGATCTGCCCGGCGCGCTGGACGTAGATCCGCCACAGCATGATCGACGTGGCCACCGAGAGCGCGAAGGCCCACGCGTGCCCCGACTCGTACGGGCCCTTGCTGTACGCGAAACCGGCCACCAGGATCGTCTCGCCCAGCGCCACGAGAAAGAACTGCTGGTACCGCTCGGCCAGGTGCTCCCCGGCGATCTCCCACTTCGAGACCGTCGACCGGCCCAGGCCCGGCACCGGCCAGCCGCACCGCGCCGCCAGGTACTCGATGAGCAACGCCAGCGCCCAGAGCATCACCTGCCCGTTGATGGGCAGCAACGCCCCACCGATCCAGAACACCCCGCTGACGGCGAACACCACGGTCATCCGCACCTTCAACCGGCGGTACGGATGCGGTCCCAACGCGATCGACAGGATCAGCGGCCGGGTCACCTGCGCGACGACGTACGCTGTCGCGAACGTCAGCCCGGTCTCGCTGAACGCCCGGGGGATCGCGACCCCCATCACCATGCTGGCCACGAGCGCGGTCAACACCACGGTCTGCAGCGGTGCCCGGTACGGGTCGTAGCGGCTGGTCGTCCACGCGGTGCCCTGCCAGACCGCCCAGAGCGCCAGCAGCAACAGCAGCGTCTTGCCGCTGCCGGTGACCGCCGGCCAGCCCAGCTGCGCCGGGCTCTCGGTCAGGTCCTCGAACGCACGCGCGGAGATCCGGGTGAGCGCGAAGACGTAGACCAGGTCGAAGAAGAGCTCCAGGAACGTGGCCCGACCGGGCGCGGTCGCCGCCGGGACCGGCTCCAGGTGTCCCGCCGCCCTGGAACCCATGGTCAGCGGCCTGCGCCGGTGCTCCGGTCCACCTCGAAGTCGTAGCACCTCGGCCGGCACGCGCGGCCGCGAACCGGCGATTCTGCCCACTTCGGGGATCTTGCTCGCAGGCCCCGTCAACGGGCACGATCGATCGGTGACGAATCGATGGGGCATGACGGTGCCGTTGGGCGGGATCCCGCTGGCCGATCACCAGGCGGTCTACGCGACCCTCGATAGCGCCGGGTTCACCGACGTGTGGTCCTCCGAGGTCGCCGGGACCGACGCGTTCACCCCGCTGGCCCTCGCCGCGGCGTGGCAGCCGCGGCTGCGGCTGGGCACCGCGATCACCCCGGTCTTCACCCGCGGCCCCGGGCTGCTCGCCATGAGCGCGGCGGCGCTCGCCGAGGCGGCCCCGGGCCGGTTCGCGCTCGGCATCGGCGCGTCCTCGCCGGTGCTCGTGCGGGACTGGAACGCGGTGCGGTTCGACGAGCCGTTCCGACGTACCCGCGACGTCCTGCGGTTCCTGCGCGCGGCGCTGCGCGGTGAGACGGTGGACGAGGTCTACGACACCTTCACGGTGCGCCGGTTCACCCTCGAACGGCCACCGGCGGTGCCGCCGCCGATCCTGCTCGCCGCGCTGCGCCCGGGCATGCTCCGACTCGCCGGCGCCGAGGCCGACGGGGTCATCCTCAACTGGCTCAGCGCCGAGGACGTGCCGCGGACCCTCGCGGAGTTGGGCGAGCGGCGTGCCGGCTTCGAGGTAGCCGCCCGGATCTTCGTCTGCCCCACCGAGGACGCCGCGTACGCCCGCACGCTCGGCCGCCGGCTGATCACCAGCTACCTCACCGTGCCGGCGTACGCCGAATTCCATCGCTGGCTCGGCCGCACCGAGGCGCTGGCGCCGATGTGGGAGGCCTGGGCCGCGGGGGACCGGCGTGCCGCCAGCGCGGCGGTGCCCGACGAGGTGGTCGACGCCCTGGTGCTGCACGGCTCGCCGGAGCGGTGCCGGGCCCAGGTCCGCCGCTACGCAGACGCCGGCGTGGACGTGCCGGTCCTCGCGCTGCTGCCCACCCCCGAGGTGACCGCCGGCAGCGCGGCCGCGCTGATGACCCTCATCGCCCGGTTGGGCACCGAGCCCGTGGGAGCGTCCCAGTGAATCTGACCGACCGGATCGCGGTGGTCACCGGCGGCGCCGGCGGCATCGGGGCGGCACTGTCACGGCGCTTCGCCGCGGAGGGCGCCGCCGCGGTGGTCGTCGCCGACCTGGACGCCGAGGCGGCCCATGCCGTGGCCGAGGGCATCGGCCCGGTGGCGCACGCCGCCGCCCTCGACGTCACCGACGAGGCCCAGGTCCGCGCGCTCGTCGACGACACCGAACGGCGCTTCGGCCGCATCGACCTGTTCTGCGCCAACGCGGGGGTGACCACCGGCGGGGGAATCGAGGTCGACGACGCGGCCTGGGATCGCGCGTGGCGGGTCAACGTGCTCGCCCACGTCTACTCGGCCCGCGCGGTGCTGCCCGGCATGCTCGCCCGCGGCGGCGGCCACCTGCTGCACACCTGCTCGGCGGCGGGCGTGCTGACCGCGGTGGGCGACGCCGCCTACACCGCGACGAAGCACGCCTCGGTGGGTTTCGCCGAGTGGCTCGCCATCACCTACCGGGACCGGGGCATCCGGGTCAGCGCCCTCTGCCCGCAGGGTGTGGACACCCCGATGCTCGCCGACGGCATCGTCGAGGGCCACCTGGGCGCCCGGGTGATCGCCGCCTCCGGAGCGGTGCTCACCCCGGACCAGGTCGCCGAGGCGACCATCGCCGGGCTGGCCGAGGAGCGGTTCCTCATCCTGCCGCACCCGGAGGTCGCCGACTACGCCCGCCGCCGCGCCGAGGACCCGGACGGCTGGCAGGCCGGCCTCCGCAAGCTGGTCCGCCGACTGACGGCCTGACGGTCTGGGGCTTTGACACACGTCCTAGCGGCCCGGAACGCGCCCGGCGGCCAGGAGGTGCGCGCTCGATCCGATCAGCGCCGGCTCGGTGCTGTAGACGCGGGCCAGATCCAACGCCGCGGAGAAGACCGTGTCCTGCGCCGGCCCACCTGCCGCGGCCTCCGCCGCCGTCCACGCCGGGCCCTCCACCCCGTGTACGACGACGTCGGTCAGCCCTGCCGCCGAACACTCGTCGGTGATCTCCTCGACCCGGTGGAAGTACGCGTGGGTGAAGCCGGTCCGTGGATCGTTGGTGCCGTCGGTCAGCAGGTTCCTGGCCTCGTCGAGCAGCCGCTCGTCGAGGCGTGCGGTGGCGGCGAAGTCCAGCGGACCGGCGAAACGGGAGATGACGGCCGCCACGATGAGACCGCCGGGGCGGGTGACCCGGACGGCCTCCCGTAACGCCTGAACCCGGTCGGCACGGTCCAACAGGTGGTAGAGCGGCCCCAGGAGCAGCGCGGCGTCGTACGCGTCGTCGGCGTCGGGAAGCGCTCGCGCGTCGGCGACCCGTGCCTCGACGGGTGGCTGCCCGCCGCGTGCCTGCGCGACGTGACTCGGCACCAGGTCGACGAGACGGACCTCGTAGCCGGCAACGGCGAGGGCCCTCGCGTACTCGCCGGTGCCGCCACCGATGTCCAGCACACGGGCACCCGGGCCGGGCAGGAGATCCCGCAGGAGCTGCGTCGTGCGGATCCACTCCAGTCGTGCCTGCGGGCGGGCGGAGAGCCGCTGGTCCTCGCGGTAGCGCAGCGTGTAGTAGTCGACGATCTCGCTCGTGTGCTGATCCACCCCCTGATGCTCGTCGTTACGCCGTACCCGCCGCCACCGTGTTTCCGCTCCGGCATGCGGCCGCTACCTCGGCTGCGGGAGCGCATTCACCTCTGTCACGTCCCGCTGGTCGCCCGGGCCCCCGGGTGACAGCCGTGGCCGCCGACTACGGCCGCCGCGCCCGGCTCCGCTCCCCCCGATCCGTCACCGGTGATCAAGAGGTTCGCGTCAGGAACGGGTCCTGAGATGACGCGAACCTCTTGATCACCGCGGGGGGCGGCGGGGGTGGGAGTGGGGGGACCGGCGGGCCTGGCGGAGGGGGGAGGGGTGCACGGACCAGAGCAGGCGGCGCCACCAGGGGCGAGCCGCGCGCAGGTTGGCGATGTAGACCGTGGCCACCTCGGCGGCGCGGGCCGCCTGATCGGCCGCCGCGGCGCCGGGGGCGAAGCCCACCTGATTGAGCAGGATCGCCAGCTCGTCGACTGTCGGCTCGTCGCCGGGCACGCCGCTGCCGGTCGCGTCGCTGCCGTTCGTGCCGCCTCTGGTCGTGGCTGCTCGGGCGTCGGCCAGGGTCTGCCGGGCCTGCGCGGCCACCTCGGTCGCCGCCAGGTCGTCGCCGACCGGGCGGCCGGCCAGTCGCAACGCGTCGGTGACCTCCCGCCAGGCGCCGGCGATGCGCTGGTTGGGGTCACCCCCCGCCAGTCGCTTGCGGGTGAGGGAGCGGCGCATCGCCAACAGGGTGAGCAGCAGCGTCCCCACCACGAGCAGCAGACCACCGCTGCCGCCCGCGACCAGCACCGGCGTGGACACGTCACCTCGTGCGGGCGGCCCGTCGGGGGCGGCCACCGGCTCCGGCGACGCGGTCGGCTCCACGGTGGGCGCCGGTGCCTCCGACGGCGGCGGGTCTTCCGGGGTCGGGCGGAAGTCCTCCTCCACCGGCCTCGGCTCGTTCTCCGGGCGGGGCAGCGGGTCGAACGCCACCCAGCCCAACCCGTCGAAGAGCACCTCCGGCCAGGCGTACGCGTCACCGGCCCGCACCGGCCCCTGCCCACTGCAGGAGAAGCCGACCACCACCCTCGTCGGCAGACCGGAGAGCCGGCCGAGCACCGCGAACGCCGCCGCGAACTGCTCAGACGTTCCCCGCTGCCCGCCCCCGTTGCGCGGACCGAAGAGAAAGAAGGCCAGGTTCGGGTACGCGTGCCCGCTCGGCGCGTCGGCCACCACCCGGTAGTGCTCGGCCAGGAACTGCTCGATCGCCGACGCCCGCGCGTACGGGGCGCCGTTCTCCTCGGCGAGCTGCGCGGCCAACCGGCGCATCGGGTCGGGCACCCCGTCGGCGACCCGCAGCACCCGGGCCACCTCCTCGCCGGCCGGCACGTTCGCGGTGGCCAGCAGGTTGTTGTCCGGGCGTTCCCGGGCCGACGTCACCGTGTACCGCAGCCCCGGTGTCAGTCCCTCCGGCCTGATCAGCGTCCCCGTCGCCGGGTCGTACGCCACCCGCGCCCCGCTGACCTCGCGCGGTGTCGCCACGGCCGGGAGCAGCCGGCCGCTCAGCTCCGCCACGGTGATCTCCTGCCGAACGGTCTGCACCGTGCTGTCCCGGGCCGGCGCGGTGGCCGGCAGGATCCGCCCCGCGTTGCGGTACGTCGCACCGACCCGCCAGGTGATCCCGTCGTAGTCGCTGAGCACCGCCAACCGGATCTGTACGCTGCGGCCCGCCTTCGGGTCGTCCGCGTCGCCGGTCGCCGTCGGGTCGTCCGCGCCGCCGGCCGGTGGGGTGGCACCCACCGTGCTCACGTCGAGGAGCTTCTGCTCCGGTCGCAGCGCCCACCCGGAGATCCGGATCAGCGGGTTCTCGTCGAGCGTCTGCACCTGCGGTGGCTCCACGTACCGGCGCGGGTCCACCGGCCGCCCGTCGACCTGACCGGCGACCACCGGGCCGAGCAGCGCGACCAGGCCGATCACCAGCGCGACGCCGAGCGCAGCCGAGGCCGCCAGCCGAAGTCGTACCGCCGCGCGCATCCCCGGGGCGAGACCGGCCGTCGGGTCACCGCCGGCCGGCGGCGTACCCGTCGGCGCGGCGAGCCCGACCGCCGCGACCGCGACGAAGGCAACTGTCGTCCCGATCGCCGGTTCGGCGTTCGGGCCGACCACGTAGAGGGCCGCGGCGTAGAGCCCTGCCGCCGGCAGGTAGCCGAGCAGCACCCGGCCGGTGCGCAGCGCCACCTCCGCCCCGGCCAGACCGGCCAGCCACGCGGCCACCACCGGAACCAGCACCGTGTCCGGTGTGGGCTCCACGGGAATCATCGCGGTGAGCAGCCGGGGAATGCCGTTGCGTGCGGCGTCCGCGCTCACCTCCAGCAGGCTGCCCGGCAGGTCGGCGCGGGCGGCGGCCAGCCGCAACGACCACAGCGTCCACCCGGCCAACGCCGCCACCGACACCGGTGCGACGAGCCAGGACGGCAGTCGTCGGGCGGCGACGCTGACCAGCACCGAGCCCACCGCCGCGCCGATCACCAGCCGGGTCAGCAGGTCGCCCGCGTACACCCGGCCGAGCACCACCCCGGCGAGCGCGGTGAGCGCGATCAGCGCCAGCGGCACGACGGCCGCCCGCAGCGCGCGGACCACCCGCCCGGTCGCGTCGCCGGCTGCCGACGGCGCCTGCCGCGGGTCCGTCGCCACGTCCGGCGCGCGCTGCGGCTCGACACCCGTCACCACCGGCGCACCCCGTCCCACTCGGCGGCGAACTGCGCGCCGTCCACCGCGTCGACCACCACCAGGCCGGCCGTGCCCGCCGGCGTCGGCTCGGCCGCGCCGAACACCCCGACCACCACCGACGGGTACGCGCCGCGTAGCGCGCCGACATGTCCCAACCCGTCCCGCCCACTCGGGCCGGTCAGGAAGATCAGCGTGTCGCCGAGCCGGTCCTGGCGCAGCCGGGTGGTGACCGCGCGCAACGCGTCGTCCTCGTCGGACAGGTCGGCGGCGGCGAGCCGGTCCAGGGGCCCGACCTCGGCGTCCCCCGCCGGGCCGCGCTCGATCAGCTCCGGGCCGACCAGCAGCATCACCACCGGCAGGTCCGCGCGGTGCGCGGCGGTGACGACCGACGCCGCCGCCTCACACGCGGACTCGAACGACTCGGCCACCCCGTCGGACCGGTGCGGATGCGCGGCAGAGCGGTTGTCCAGGAGGACGACAAGGCGGGGCAGGCTGGTGTCCACGTTCTCGCGCACCATCAGCTCGCCGACCCGGGCGCTCGTGCGCCAGTGCACCCGACGCAGCTCGTCACCCACCACGTACTCCCGCAGCGAGTCGAACGTGATCGACCCGTGCGGCACACCGTCCACCCGGCCGTCGAGGCTGCGCCCCGCGCCGGTGGGCACCGCCGTGAGCGGATGGACCCGGGGATGCACCCAGACCGGCGTCGTCTCGCCGTACGGGCGGGCCAGCGCCACCAGACCCAACGGGTCGCGCCGGGTCACCCGCAGCGGACCGACCGGCACCACCCCGCGACGGTCGGTCGGCACGTCGTAGCGGACCTCGGTGTCCCGACCGGGTCGCAGGCGCAGCAGCGGCACCGGCACGACACGGCTCCCGCACCGGTCCTCGGCCAGCAGGTTCGCCGAGCGCAGCCGGCCGGCGTTGCGCACGGTCAGCGTCATGCTCGCCGGCTCCCCGCGCGCGACCCGGTCCGGGTCCGCCCGGCGGCCGACCACCAGCCGGGGCCGCCAGGCCGCGGTCAGCGCCGCGTAGCCCACCGCCGCGCCGGCCGCCGCGCCGAGCAACGTCAACTCGGGGTACGCGAAGCGGAACCCCAGGCCGAGCAGGACGACGGCGGCGACGAGCAGCCCGATTCCGCGGGCGGTGATCCCCATGGCGCTGCTGCCGGTCAGCCCTGCACCGGGGCGGGCTGCCCCGACGGCAGCGGCACCGGCACCGAGGCGATGGCCTGGCGCAGCACCTCCGCGGCGGTCACCCCGCGCACCTGCGCGTCCGGGGTCAGCAGCAGCCGATGCGCGAACACCGGTTCGGCGAGCGCCTTCAGGTCCTCCGGCATGATCCAGCCCCGACCGTCGATCAGCGCGTACGAGCACGCCGCCCGGGTCAACGCGATCACGCCCCGAGGGCTGACCCCGACGCGTACCTGCGGATGGGTGCGGGTGGCGGCGGCCAGCCGGACCGCGTACGCGTAGAGCGGCTCGGCGATGTGCACCCGACGGGCCATCCGGACCATCTCCCCGACGGTCGCGGTGTCGGTGACCGGGGCGAGCGCCTCGGGGGAGCGGACCGTCGCACCGCGCAGCACCTCGACCTCGACCGCCTCGTCCGGGTAGCCGACGGACAGCTTCACCAGGAAACGGTCGAGCTGCGCCTCGGGCAGCCGGTAGGTGCCGTCCATCTCGACCGGGTTCTGCGTGGCGACCACCAGGAACGGCGCCGGCACCGGGTGCCGGACACCGTCCACCGTGACCGTGCGCTCCTCCATGACCTCCAGCAGCGCCGACTGGGTTTTCGGCGACGCCCGGTTGATCTCGTCGGCGATCACGATGTTGGCGAACACCGGCCCCGGGTGGAACTCGAAGTCCCGGCTCGCCTGGTTGAAGATGGTCACGCCGGACACGTCCGAGGGGAGCAGGTCTGGCGTGAACTGGATGCGCCGCCACTGACCCTTCACGGTCGCGGCGATGGCCCGTGCCAGGGTCGTCTTACCGACCCCCGGCACGTCCTCCAGCAGCACGTGACCCTGGGCGAAGAGCGCGGTCAGCGCCAGCCGGACCACCTGCGGCTTGCCGAGCACCACCGCGTTGACGTTCTCGGCCAGCCGGGCGGCCAGGGCGGCGAAGCCCTGCACCTCCGGCTGGGTGAGCGGCTCGTGGGTGTTCACGGTCGGCGGTGCTCCTCGGCTGGTGGTTCAGCAGGTGGGCAGGACGTTGATGTTGTCGCCGCCCTCCAGGTTGAGCCAGGCCCAGGGAATGTAGTTCTTCCCGCTGTACTCGACCTGCACCCACCAGGTGCTCTGCTTCTGGTTGTTGTAGATCCACGAGTCGACGTTCTCGCCGGACTTCTTGCAGTACGCCTTCAGTCGGGTGCCGGGCTTCGCCCAGCCGGCCTGCTGGTCGTTGTCCTGCCGGGTGACCTTGAAGATCTCGTTGCCGTTGCGGCCGTCGACGTCACTGTTGCAGTACGTCCGCTGGTCGCCGTCGGGCCCGTTGTTGCACGTCGCGATGCCGTACAGCGGCTCGGTGCTCTCAGCCTTCTGCGCGGTGCCCTTGCCGGCGGCGTTGCTGGCGGTGACCGTGAACGTGTACGCCGTGCCCGGCGTCAGCCCCGTCATCGTGATGCTGGAGCACGCCCCGGCCTTCGCCGGCTCACCCGACGTACTCAGCGAGCAGGTGGCCTTGCCGCCGCCCGCGTCCACGGTGAACGTGACAGTCGCCGACGTGGCCGTCGCCGACGAACCGGTGACGGTGACCCGGGGCGCGGCGACCGTACGGGCCGTGGCGGTGGCCTCCGGACCGGGCCCGGCCTCGTTGACCGCCTTCACCTTCACCGTGACGTTCTGGCCGTTGCCCAGCCCGGTGACGGTGGTGCGGGTCTCGGTCACCTCGCTCGTCCTGCCACCGACGTCCACCAGGTACTTCGTCACCGGCCGGCCGTTCGCCTCGGCCGGCGACCACTGCACGGTGACCGCGCCGGGCTGGTCGGCGACCGTCCCGGCCTGCAGGTCGAGCGGCCGGCCCGGCGCCGCGAACGGCACCACGGTGTTGCTCACCGGCGACGCGGCCGAGCCGGCACCCTTGTCGTTGACCGCCACGACGGTGAACGCGTACTGGGTGCCGAACTCCAGCTCACCGGCCGGCACCACCAGCTCCGTCTTCGTCGACTCGCCGGCCGGCGCGTTCGTCCCCGCCGACGTGGCCGTCACCGCGTACTTGGCGATCTTGTTGCCCTGCCCGTTCGCGGCCGGCCACTTCACCACCACCGTGCCGTCCGGCCGCTCCTGCGCCGTGACGCTGGCCGGTGCATCGGGCACCGCCGCGGTCGGGGTCACCGGGTTGCTGCTGCGCGCCGGGCCGTCACCCTTGGCGTTGACGGCGTGCACCGCGAAACGGTACGTCTCGCCGTTGGTCAGCCCCTTGACCTCCACCGAACGCTGGTTGGCGCCCACCTCCAGGCGTTGACCGGCACCCTGCACGACGTACTTGATGATCTCGGCGCCGTTCGCGGCGGCCGGCCGCCAACTCACCCGAGCCTGGGCGTTGCCGGCGGCGGCGGTGACGCTGCGCGGCGCGCTCGGCTTGCCCACCCGAGGCTTCTTCGGCGGGGGCGGCGGCGGGGGAGCCGGCGGCGGGTCACCGCCCAGCACGTCGTTGGCGTACTTGTCGACCTCGCGCACCTGGTGCTTGTCGTCCACCACCCGGGCCGTCGCCGAGTCGGGCGAGTTGATGAAGAGGTGGTTTTCCCGCACCTCCATCTCCAGTGGCCCGTTCGCCCTGCCCTTGATGGTGTCGACCAACTGGCCGCCCGCGTCGAAGGAGTAGATGGTGCCGGTCGCCTCGTCGGCGCAGTAGAACCGGTCGGCCCAGGCCACCGCCGGGCTCAGCCGGTCGCCGCTGCCCGGCACCGTGAACGCCCGCTCCTCACCGACGTCACCCACGACCAACACCCGCCGCTCGGCCGGTACCGTCACCGGCACCCGCGGACCGGAGGTGCGGGTCGGCATCGCCGCCGGGCCGGGCAGTGTCAACGGCGTCGGGCGGACCTCACCGCGCTGCACCCGCACCAGCCGGGCGGCCGTGCGGTCGAGTACCGCCACCCCGTCGTCCAGGGTGGAGACCACCAGCTCGTGGCTGGCGTCGGCCACGTCGTACGTCTCGACCCGTTCGGGGCTGAGCCCGCCACCCGCCGGCGCGGCCGAGGCCGGCGCGGACGGCAGCTTCGCGGCGGTGATCGCCGAGACGGTGCCCTCGCTGGGCACCGCGATCCAGAGTCGGCCCTCGCCGTCGAACGTGCCGCCGGTGATGCCCGGGGGATAGCGCACCGGCTCGCCGACCGGGCTCAACGACCGCGGGTCTAGCTGCCGCACGATGCCCTGCACGGCGTCGACGACGAACGCCGCGTCCTCGTGCAGGGCGACGCTCACACCCAGGCCGGGGGTGGTCGGCGTGGTCGCGGTGAGCTGCAGGGTGGCCAGGTCCAGCGAGCTGATCTGCCCGGTCTGCAGATCACGCAGGATCAGCAGCCGATCGGTCTGGGCGACCTGCATCGGATGCCGGCGGGCACCGGGAACCTCGGTGCGGGTGTCCACCCGGGCGGTGACCCCGTTGACCCGGGCCAGCTCGCTGCGCACCGCGCTCCACAGCCACGAACTCGCGTCGTAGTTGGCCACCGCATTGTCCGCCGCACCCAGCCCCAGGACGGTCAGCCCCATGGCGGCCAGCAGCGCGGTGACCGTGCCGACCGTCACCAGCCCGCCGCGCAGTCGGGACCGGGAACGGGGGGCGTCGGTCCGCTCGGCGTCGTCGATGCTGGCCACAGCCGGCTGCCTTCCCTGAGTCGTGGCAGGTGGCGTACGCCTCGCGGCGACCCCTCCCCTGAGCCGGGTGCCATCATATGGCCCGGCCGGGAACGGGGGAACCCGCACCGTCACCCCTGTGGATACCGAGCGTGCGCAGTGGACGCCCAGCTCAGCTCGACGATCGCGAACCCGACTGTGTCGACTCGGCGGCGTGGACCGCTCGCGATCAGCTTGGCGGCGTGGACCGTTCGCGGTTGGTGCAGACCTGGCTCGACGTGGCGAAGCTGTCCGTGGAGTAGACCGCGAGCACCGTGAAGCAGTAGTCCACCCGCGAGCTGAGCCCGTTGACGGTGTGGCTGGTCCGCCCCGGTTCCACGGTGGCCATCACCCCGAGCGCCAGACCGGCCCGTCCGCCGGCGACCATGAACGGCACCGCCCCTCCGGACGGGTCCGTCCAGGTCAGGGTGATCGTCACGACGTCGTCGCGCAGCTTCAGGTCACCGGGAGGGGGGCCGGTCACCGCCGGCGCCGCCGTCACCGCACCCCCGGTCGGGGGCGGCGCGTCGTCGCGGTTCAGCACCACCGCGCCCAGGCCGGCGACCGCGACCAGGGCAACCCCGGCCGCCACCGCCGCACCGATCAGCGTCGCCCGGCTGCGGCCCGCCGAAACACTCTCATCGGCGTACGCGGCCGAGTAGGTGTCCTGCTGGTACCGCTGCCCCGGGTACACCTCGTGGCTCTGCTGATAGGGCTGCCCCGGGTACTGCTGACCGGACGGGTACTGCGCGGCGGGCGGGTGCGTGAGGGTGGCCGGCGGCCCGTAGGTCACGGGCGTCAGGGACGCCGCCGTCGTGTCCTGCGGCGGGGCCGGTGCCGGCCCGACGGCCGGGAACACCTCCGTGGACGCGGACGCGAACCCCGACGGCTCGCCCTGCACTGTCGACATCGTCGCGCTCGCGACCAGCATGCTCTCGCCGCCCGCTGTGGACTGGCCGTCCATGGTGGTCGCGCTGCTCGGTGTCGCCTCGCTGTCCGGTGTGGTCTCTGCGGTGTCCGTACGGGACGGGTCCTCGGGGTCGCCGCCAGCCGTGGGCAGCGGATGCGGGGGCGCGCTGCTGCTCCAGGGCGGGGCGGTCAGTCCCCAGGGCGGCGCGCTCACCGGCGGCGCGGAGACGGGTGGTCCGTAGCCGGGTGGTCCGTAGCCGGGTGGTCCGGACACCGGCTGGGCGTGGGCCGCCGGTGGGCCGGAGGCGGGGTGGGGCTGGTCGGGCGGTCCGGAGACGGGTTTACCGTGGTCGGGCGGAGCCGACACTGGATGCGAAGGGCCCACGGCCGGTGCGGAGGCTGGGCCGACGTGCACGGGCGGCGCGGAGACCGGCTGCGGCGCGGTGGGCGTCGCGGCGACCGCGTGGTGCAGGGGTGGCCCGCTCACCGGCCGGGAGGGCGCCGCGCCTGGAGTCGTCGGGATCGCCCCGGAGCGCCCCGGCCCGTCAGTCGTGCGGGTCGACCCGCTCGGCCCGGTCGCTGCGATCCGGGCGGCCTCCTCGGCCAGCAGGGGCTCGATCTGCCGTACCTGAATGGTCGGGTCGGCCCACCGCGGAGCCGGCGGTTGGGGTGCCGACGGCGTGGCGGAGGGCTGCGCGGCGGCTGCCGGGGCCGGGGTCGCGGGGTGGGCCGGAGGGTGAGCCGGAGCCGCGACCGCCGCCGCGGAGAGCGGCGCCTCGACGACCGGGTGGGTCGGCTGATCACTCGTGCGCTGACGCGGCGGTGCGGGTGGTGGCTGCTGCCGGACGTACGGCGTCGGCCGGCCGACCGCCCGAGACAGCGGCGCGACCGGTGGCCGGGGCGACGCCGCCGGCTGCTGCTCGGCCCGCTGGCGCGGCGGCACCGGATGGGTGGGAGTGGCGGGCGTCGGCGACATGGCGGACGCAGGCGGTATCGGACGGGCGGGGCTGGCTGGCGTCGGCGACATGGGGGACGTGGCCGGTGCCGGATGGGCGGGGGTCGGGGGAGGCGGTGGGGCCCAGGGCGAGGGGGGAGCCGGACGGTCGCCTGCCGCCGGGCGCATCGCGGCCAGGGTCGCCAGGGACAACGTCGGGCCGGTCAACGCCGATCGGGCGCCAGAGTCCGTCGTCGTGGCAACGGTGGCGGACGTCGGCGGCCCGACGTCCGGCCGGTTCGGGCCAGGGTTGGCCGCGCCGAGGTAGTCGCGGGCAGCGCGTACCGCCGGGTGGTGCTCACCGAGCACGGCGGGCCCGGCGCTGGCGACGCGCGTGTAGTTGCGGCGAGCCTCGTGCCTGTTGCCCAACTCCTCGGCGACCTCGGCCAGTTCGAAGGCGAGCGCGAGCATCATCGGCTCGGAATGGTCCCAGCGCCGCTCGCCCGCCGCGAAGGCCTCCTCCAGCACCCGGCGGGCGGCAAGTGGGTCGTCCGCCTCACGGTGCAGGCGGGCCAGCAGGTGCGCGGTGTGCAGCGTCTCGGGATGGTCCTCGCCGTACGGCGGACGGGCGGACCCGACAGCGTCCGCGAGCAGCTGCCGGGCAGTGCCGAGGTCGCCCTCGGTACGCAGTGCGAGGGCCCGTTGCTGGATGGCGGCCAGAGGAGAGGGATGGGACACAGGGCAATGCTGCCCGTCACCGGGCCGCCGACGCTACCCGGGCTCACGCCCGATCCCGCTTCGGTGACCTCGCGTGACGGGTGTGAGCAGGGGCGGGAGGACGACCCGGCAGGGACCAGTGGGCGATGTGCATGATCCACGAGTGCCGTGTACAGTGACTCCCCGTGCGGCTCGCCGTGCCGACCTCGGATGGAAAGATCATCTGGGCGGCGAGGTAGGCTGAACGAGCAGGTCCGGGTGGCGGAATGGCAGACGCGCTAGCTTGAGGTGCTAGTGCCCGTATAGGGCGTGGGGGTTCAAGTCCCCCCTCGGACACGAGTACGTCTCATATGTGCGACGTAGACGTAGCGGTGGTCAAGGATGCTTGACCACCGCCGAAACCCATCCGATGTAGCGTCTGGCGCTACTCTCAGTGATCAGCGGCGGGCGAGCCCCGCGCTGACGCGCGGCGGCTCTTCAGTGATCCCCGCCGTTGTCCTGCCGAGTCCGGCACCGGTCGTGGGCGTGGCTCCTGGCACCCCTGCGGCAGCCATGAGGTGTCCTCCGCTACCGCTTCCGAGTCTTGCAGTCACTCGAAGCCGTACAGCCCTCTATGGACTGGCAACGCTCGATTCGCGTGGTCGGATCGCCGATCGGTCCTGTACTGTGCCAAAACTGTGCTTCGCATTCGTGACCTGGGGATTTGCGAGTGGATCAAGCGGCTCGGCGGTATTCGTTGATCGCGCCACCGAGAACCCGTCGCCGGCGGATCGGCCTTTCGATCGCGATGACCGCGCCGGGGTCGTAGTCGGGTGGATGCTGGTTCAGGCTCTGGTGTGGCCGGTGCCGGTCGAAGTGGTCCTCGTAGGCGCGGAGCACGGTGCGGGCGTGCTGTTCGTTGTAGATCAGTACCCGGTCGGTGCACTCGGCCCGGACGCTGCGCACGAAGCGTTCCGCGAAGGCGTTCGCCCGAGGCGTACGTGGAGGATTCTTCACCACCTTGATGCCTTCGGCGGCGAACACGGCGTCGAACGACGCGGTGAACTTGGCGTCGCGGTCGCGGATCAGGATCCGGAACCGTGTCATCCGATCGCCGAGGTCCAGCACCAGGTTGCGGGCCTGCTGGGTAGTCCAGCCAGCAGTCGGATGTTCGGTGACGCCGAGGATGTGCACCCGCCGGGTCGTGATCTCCATGACGAACAGCACATACAGCCGCCGCAGCGTGACGGTGTCGATATGGAAGAAGTCGGTAGCCAGCAACCCGGCTGCCTGAACGCGCAGGAACGTCCGCCAACTAGTGTCGATCTCACGCGGGGCGGGACCGACCCTCGATCCGGCGAGGATGCGACGGATGGTGCCGGCGCCGACCCGATGGCCGAGCCCGACGAGTTCACCTTGGATGCGCCGATGCCCCCAGCCGGGATTCTCCCTGGCCAGCCGCAAGACCAGGTCCCGCAGATCGTCGCTGATCGGTGGTCGTCCGGGACGGTTCGGGCACCAACAGCTCGGCGACCATCGCCGACTCGCTACGCGTGGCCCGCGGCAACCAGCCGAACACCCGCACCGCACTCAGGTACAGCAGCCGAACCAACACGCCTGCCATGATGCGTCACCGTCGCGAAACAACAGCTCACGCGCTGTGCGACGAGTTTTGGCACCGTACAAGCCTAGGGAGCGAACAGAATGGGGCGATCATGGTGAAGTTTGGCCGCCAGAAGGCGGAACCGCAGGACGTCGAAAGTCATCTCCGCCAATTTCTCGGCAAACCCTTCAGCACCCTTAATGAGGCTCTTCCTGATGGGGCTGTGATTCGTCTTCACGGATTCGCCGAGGTGCCCAACGACGGCCAGGTGACCATGGTCACGGATGGGTTGGCCAGCCTCGCCCGCCAGCACGGCTGGGCTCGTCGGGACGGTTATGCTCAAGAGTTGCTCTTCGTGTTGGACGGCCAATTCATGGGCCCCGATATGCTGGATTTTGTGATGTCCTGCGCGGCGCGTTACGCGCAGCAGGGGCGACTCCTTTCGTGGGACGAGCCCGTTCGCCTGGACGTCGACGTGCCGTCCAGCTCCGGGATGAGGTTTCTCCTACCTACCCCGGCGGCCCTCTTCGAGGAAGATTTCCAGTTCGCAACCGGCCCTACGGGCGAAACCAACTTTTGCCTGTTGGTACCGGCCTACGAGGTGGAGGCTGACCTTCTGGCGTCCCGAGGGCCCGAGCATCTCTTTGATGTCCTTGATGAACAGGACGTCGACGTTTCCGACCTTCGACGGTCGGCACTGCGTATTCGTGGGCACGGCCTCACGTAGGAGTCACGGCCCGTTCATTCGTCATCTCTGATCTTCTCCCTGGCGTCGCACTGGGTTGCCACGGCTCGTTGACGAAGGAGGGCGCTCCCATCCGTCGCACCGGCCCCAACCCAGGGCCCCGGCAAAGTCGTCAGGTGATGCCGAGCAGTGCCAGCGGGCGGGTGCTGTCGCGGGCGTGATGCCGGTTGGCGGCGGCGATGTTGGCTATTCCGGCGGTGCGCAGGGGCACCGATGGCGGCGTTGCGTAGGGCGGCCATGACTTCGGGCCCGGTCCCGGTGCGGATCTGGCAGCGATCGTCGTCGTAGGTGACGTCCCGCACCCAGTGGTCTTTGTTTTCGATCGACCAGTGGCCGCGGATCCATGCGGCCAGTTGCGCCGGTCTCGCTTGGTGCACGCGCAGGTCGGTGATGGCGTAGACGGTCTCGGTGGTGAAGCGTTTCGGCTGGTCCAGGCGCCGCCTGCGGCGGCGGATCTGCAGCGCTTGAGCGGCGTGTGGGAAGTCGATGCCGGTGGAGACCGTCAGGACCTTCAAGGTTCGGATCTCACGGCGGCCGTGCCCACGGGCGGTGTCGCGGGTGGGCGTCGGGAACGGCCCGCCAGGGCAGGCCGGCGAGTTGGGCATGCAAGCTCGGCTGGTTGCCCTTCACGGTCAGGATCCAGTGTGCGCCGCGTTCGGCGAGGTAGTCGACATGCCCACGCTGACAGTGCAGCGCGTCGGCGGTGATCACGGTGTCGCGCAGGTCGCCGATCTGGTCGAGCAGCGGCTGAAACCGGGTGATCTCATTGGTCTTGCCGTCGACGTCGGTACTGGCCAGGACCACGCCGACAGCCTGATCACAGGCGGCCATCACATGCCGGGCCGCGTTGTCGGTGGTGCGCGAGCCGCGCAGGGTTTTGCCGTCGACCGCGATCGCTCGCCGGGACGTCGACGTGCCGGCAGCAGACCGGCCGGCAAGCCAGACGCTGACCGCCGCGGTCAGTAGCTGCGGGTCCATGGCCTGCAATAGCCGGCGGATCATCGCCTCGGAAGGGCGTCGATCCGGGGCCATGCCCAGCGCGAGCGCGGTCGTCGCCGGCACGTCGGCGATCCACTCAGCGATCGCGGTGTACGACCGGTGGCCGGCCACCACCGCGCACACCGCAGCAGTCACCACCACCGTCAGCCGGTGCCGGACACCGCGACGGGCCCGCGGATCAGGCAGATCGGCCAGCGCTGCAAGCAGCCCGCCAGCGGCTTCGGACACGGTCAGAGCCGGTGCACACGACACCGACGAGATCAGCGATGATGGCAGAGCGGGCATGACTCACTTCGGCGATCAACACGGCGTAGGAACCCTGATGATCTTCCGATACGTGCCGATCGACAGTATCTATATCGGTGACCGGGTTTCTGCAGTAGACCCAGAGACGGGCGCGGTGACCGCCCAGTCCGTTGTGGATGTCTACGTAGGTTACGGAAGTCGCCACATTGTCGACCTCGACGTCGATGACAATATTCCGGGTAAGCTGCGGGCTACCGCCGAGCATCCCATACGCCCAGGTGAACATCGGCCACGCTCCAGACCGCGATACCCTCAGCATGTGCTGGCCCGTGATCAACGCAGCCCTGAACGACTTGGCGGCCACCGCAACATGACACCGAGGCTGCGGCTCACCGCTCGACGTACTCGACATGCCTCAAGAGATCCATGCGCCAGCAGGCCCAGCCCTTGTCGGCCGGGTGACCATCGCAGACCTCCAACAAGGGCGGTGAATTCGTGCATTGAACCGCGAAGAATCCGGGTGCTATGGCTGCCAACAGGTCGACCCGCTGAAGCGCACCAAAGGCAGAGATGCTTAGCGGCGGCTCGCCGACGCCTGATGATTGAGCGGCCACAGGGGATAGCTGCACTTTCATCCTGGCTAGTCGATGACGGAGCGAGTCGCCGCGCATGTTCAATATGCTATTCGCGCTCACGCACGGTGATCTGGATTGTGGGATCGATCCAGGCCTGGCCGTACCGTAACCTATGAGCATGCGCACCCTGAGTGGCGCACGGGTGATACGTACAGGAGTTCGAATCCCCCCTCGGACACGTTATTTCCCCACGAAGCGTGATTTCTCTTCGCGTTTCGAGCGATCCCCGTCCCGTTGGGCGGGGATTTTTGCTGCGCGGGGCAGGACGCTCGTCGGGGCGGTGAGCGGGAAGACCTCCGTGTCAGTTTCGATGGTCCAGGCGTCGTGGTCACACACGATGATCATGTTGTTGAGCCGCAGGTAGCCGGCGACGCTGTCTGGATCCTGGTCGCGCATCGCCGGGTGGTGCCGACGCAGGCAGCTGTGGTGTCGAATCCTGTCCAGGAGATGGTCCTCTCGGACGTAGAGGGTCTTCTGTCGTCTCGATGAGGTGGGTCGGGTGCAGGTGTTGCCGTGTCGGCAGCGGTAGCCGGCACGGTCGTGGACCCAGTGGGAGTCCATGATTCGGCCGCACACGCCGCAGCAGATCACTCCGGCCAACACATAGCAGCGGGGGATGCCGTCGGCTGGGGTCGGTGCGCTGTGGATTGCCTGGACGGCGACGAAGTGTTCTTCGCTGACCAGCGGAGTATGCGCGATCTCGCGGGAGATGACCCAGTCAGTGGAGGCGCTCCACCGTTGGATCTCGTGGTGTCGATCGAAGGTTCCCTTGTCAGGGAGGGCATCACGGTCGGTGCGTTGACGGTTCCAGACCTGCCGCCCGGTGTAACGGGGGTTGGCCAGGATGGCCGCGACAGTGGTGAGCATCCATTGGCGGCCGCTGCGGTGGGGGTTACGCGCTGGGTCGGCGCCGGACGGGCACAAGACGCCGTTGTCGTTGAGGGCGCGGGCGATGCTGGCCACGCTCCGGCCGGCGAGCCGCTGCTCGAAGATCCACCGTACGTGGGGTGCGGTGGCAGGGTCGGGCGGCTGACCGGCGCGGACTCGCAGTGCCGGGGCTTGCGCTTCACCGTCGGTACGGGTCGATGATTTCCTTTGGGCGCAGCGCGGGGGCGGCGAGGTCGCGGAGTGTCGGCGAGGTGAGGTAGAACCTGCCTCGGGTCTCGCCGTGCTGTTCGAGCATGTCCGCCCGGACGAGGGCGCGAAGGTCGCGGGTTGCTTGGTCGTCGGTGAGGTTCTCGTCGCGTTGATAGAGGGTGCGGCGTACTCGACCGCCGGTCGCGGCGAGGTGTAGGGCGCTAACAACCCGCTCGGGCAGCCCGTTGCGCCGGACCCAGGTGTCCAGCAGTTCCCAGAGCTGCGCGGCTTGGTCGAGGCGTTGCCGGACCAGTTGGGCTTGTTGGTGGTGGGCGCTCAGGCAGAATCGGATCCACTCGCTGGTGTCGTTGTCGGGCTGCCAGGTCGGGCCGCCGACCTCACCGAGCGCGTCGTAGTAGGCGTAGGTGTTTCGGCCGACGCCGAGCCACTCCTCGATGGAGGAGAACTCAGGGGCGAGGACGCCGTCGCGGGCGAGTACGAGGGTGTGGAGGGACCGGGACATTCGGCCGTTTCCGTCCCGCCAGGGATGGATCTTGACCAGGTTCAGGTGGGCCATGGAGGCCCGGACAAGCAGCGGGGTTTCCGGTTCGCCGTCGGCCAGCCAGTCGATCAGCTCGGAGATCAGCGACGGGACGTCGTCGGCGTCTGGCCCGGTGTAGACGCGTCGGCCGGTGTGCGCCTCGTCGATGTGGATGTCTCCTGGACGGTAGCGGCCCGGCCACTTGCTGAGGTCATGGCGGAGCATCATGAAGTGCAGCGCGTTGAGCAGCATGTGCTGCCAGGTGAACTCGCGTGAGCGGGCGAGTTGTTGCACGTAGGTCAGGGCGTCCCGGTAGCCGGTGATGACCCCCCAGGTTTGCGGGCTCGTCTCTACCGGTTCGTCGCCGGCGACGGCCGCGGCGGCGACGTCCAGGGACACCTGGTAGCCCTCGATCGAATTCGAGCCCTGGATGGCGCCGCTCCTCAGCGACGGCCGGTGCGGGCCTCGGGTGACGTGCCGCCGTAGGTGGACAGATCGACGCTGATCAGGGCTGGGTGGATGGGACTTCACTGCCGGCGGGCTGACCGTGCGGGCCACCGTGGGCATGGGGGATCGCTCGGCGGCCACGTCCCGGGATCGGCCGGGGCGGTGGTGGCGCCGTCGAGGCGCGGACGACGAGCTCGACCGGTTGGTCGGCCGCCGGTGGAAGCTCGACGTCCGGCTTCTCGATGACCTGTACCAGCAGCGCGAGGCCCTGCCGCGTGACCTCGTCGAACGGCTGCCGCACGGTGGTGAGCGGGGGAGTGACGTAGGCGGCGACCGGGATGTCGTCGAACCCGACGACGCTGATGTCCTCGGGCACGCGGCGCCCGGCCTCGAGCTGCGCGCGGATGAGACCGATCGCCATGTCGTCGTTCGCGGCGAACACCGCGGTCACGGTGCCGTCGCCGGCCAGTTCCCGGCCCGCCGCGTAGCCGGACGCGGCCGACCAGTCGCCCTCGACGACCGGCGGCTCGTCCGCGCCGTGGGCTCGCAGCGCCTCGCGCCAGCCGGCGAGACGGTCCCGTGCCGAATACCACCGCTGCGGGCCGGCCAGGTGATGGACGGTCGCGTGCCCCAGCTCCAGCAGGTGCTCGGTCGCGGCCCGCGCGAGCCGGCCCGCGCCGACCCTGGCGGTCACCACCTGCGGCGCGGCGAAGGTGGGCGGCGCGCCGAGGACCAGGACCGGCACGTCGACGCTGATGAGGCCGACGCCCTCGTCGATCGGCTCGGAGATGACGACGCCGTCCACGCCCTGGCCCAGCAGCGACGTCAGGGCGCTCGCGATGCCGCCCGGGTCGCCCTCGATCGTGGCGGCCACCCGCAGCGTGTAGCCCACCTCCCGGACCGCCCGCTCGATGCCCATGAGCCACGACGCCGGCCCGTACAAGGCGCTGCCGAGCGTCACCACGCCGATCGACCGGGTCCGCCCGGAGGCCAGCGCCCGGGCCGCCTGGTTGCGCCGGTAGCCGAGCTCCGCGGCGGCGTCCAGGACCCGCCGGCGCACGTCGGCCGAGACATACTGCTCGTCGTTGAGGACCCTGGACACCGTCTTTTGGGAGACGCCGGCCAGCCGCGCGACGTCCACGCTGCGCGGCGTCGGAGGGCTTCCACCCGGCCTCGCCAGTCGCGTCATGGCACCTCCCGCCGCCGGCCATCGTCCTCTATGATTGCGCTGTCATGTCTACGCAGTCAGACGCTCGCCATCAAGATCCCGTAACCCGCCCGTGACGCTGGCGAAGCACGTTTCTTACCAGCACCCTAACCCCAGTTTCGAACCGAACAGGTCAGGCCGGGCCGCCCGCCGACTTCACCGAAGACGGCAGTGCTGCTGTCCACGCCTTCGGCGTGTCACGCGGCCGGGCGCCGCAGAGGCGAATCGGTTCGCTACTCGATCGGCGCCGCGTCGGTGGGCCGGCGACACGGAGTGCCTGAGCGCGATGCCCTAGCACTCCGGAAGGGTCGTACTATCGGCGGCCACTCGAAGCTTGCGAGGCGTCAGGAGCAGGAAGTAACCGTCTTGAAACCTTGACTTTACGCTCGATGCACCCATTAATACGTACCTATGTATTTGGCCGCAACCACCCTTCCCGGGTGGTCGGCGACGCCGGCAGCTTTGTCGAATCGATTCGAGTATCGGCCTTGAGGCTGTGCCCTGAACCGGTGTTGCGGAGTTGGCGGATGAGTCACAGGAGGTAACCGTGCATCGTACGAACGTCCGCTGGGGTGGCCGATTGTCGGCGTGGGCCAGAGGGTTGGCCGCGACCGTGGCGCTCGCCCTGCCCCTGACGCTGGGTGGCCTGACCCTGGCGCCCCCCGGGTCGGCCCTGGCCGCGCCGGTCGAGACGCAGAGTGTCGCGGCCGCCGGACTTGACGGTGTGGCGGCCGGGAACGCCGCGATCACCTCGATCGACCTGAGCGGGACCTGGGGCTTCACGCCCGCGGGCCGGGCGGCGACCACGATCGCGGTGCCCGGTGGCGGCTGGTACAAGCAGGGCTTCACCGACGTGAACGAGGCGGTGTACTCGCGCAGCATCACCGTGCCGGACTCGGGGCAGCCGCAGTCGACCTTGATCGAGTTCGGCGCCGTCAACCACCAGGCGACACTGTCGGTCGACGGCCGCGTGGTCGCCACCCAGACGACGGCGTTCACCCCGTCGAACTTCGACATCAGCGCATACGCGGCGCCCGGCACCACCCACACGATCACCGTGAACGTGAAGGGCCGCGGCGCGTTGAAGGCATCCAACGGCCGGTACCTGGTGCCCGACGCCGCCACGTGGTCCGAGGCGATACCGCAGGGGATCTTCGGGTCCGCGTTCCTGCGGGTGTACCCGGCGGTGTACGTCAGCGACACATTCGTGCGTACGTCGGTGGCGAACAAGACGCTGACCTACGACGTGACGGTGCGGAACACGTCGGGCAGTTCCCGGTCGGTGACGTTGACCGGGTCGCTGTCGTCCAGCAACGGAACGGCTTTCAGCTACCCGGCACTGCCCAGCCGTACGGTCACCGTGGCGGCCCGCTCGACCGTGATCGTGACCGTCGGGCCGGTCGCGTGGAACCTCGACAGCACCTCGTACTGGTGGCCCAATGTGCCGTACCGGTCGGGGTACCGGGCGCAGTTGCACGGGCTGACGGTGCATGCCGTCACCGACGACGGCCGGACGAGCGACGCCGAGTACCGGTTCGGGTTCCGGGAGGCTACCCAGAACGGTGACTACTACTACCTCAACGGCGTGCGCGTGAACTTCCGCGGCGACAACCTCCAGGGTGGCGACTATGACCGGATCAACAACGGCGGCAAGGGCGACGCGTACCACACCCTGCCCGGCTTCCTGCCCCCGTCGTCCGGCAACGGCGGCTGGCCGCAGGCGGTGGACAACTACCAGCGGCTGAACTACAACGTGGTGCGCATCCACCAGGAGCCCGGGAGCCCGTACATGTTGGATGTCGCCGACGAGATGGGCCTGATGATCATCGACGAGGTCGCGATTCGCGGCTCCCAATCCTCGCAGGAGTGGCAGAACTCCGTCGGGCGCGACAACATGGTCAACCACGCCCGTGCGCTGGTCCTGCGCGACCGCAACCACCCCGCGATCATCCGCTGGAGTCAGAACAACGAGCCGAACCAGAGCGGCCAGGATTCCGAACAGTTCGAGAAGGACCTGTACGCGGCGATGAACGGCGCCGACGGCACCCGGCCGATCATTGTCGAGGTGGGCGTCGGCGGGAATGTCAGCCTGTATCCCGGGATGACGTACGCCAACTTCGCGGTGATCCCGCACTACGTCGACGGCTTCGGCAGGTACGGGGAGGGCCTGATCACCGTGAATGGGCGGCCCGACGGCGAGGGCGAGTTCATCTGGCCGGCATGCAACAACAAGCAGGGCTTCGAGTGGTTCGCCACGGCAACCCTGGCCAAGCGCGGCAAGGGCGCCACCGACCTGCGCCCCTACACGCTGCTGTCCGCCTGGGCCAGCGTCGTGCCCGGCGTGCGGTCCACCGACTTCACCCCGGAGGAGGGCGGTCACCCCATCTACGGCGCCGACAACCTGCCCGACCCCTGGAGCAACCCGCAGATCCAGCGCGTGCAGGCGGCGTTCAACCCGGTGGCCGCGGTCGACCTCCCCTACTGGTCCGCCTCCGGCAATTCGGACTCGAACGGCACCTTCCCGCTGCCGCAGGCGGTACCCAGCTACGCCCGAAACGCCACTGTGACCCGCAACATCACCGTCTTCAACGACGACGTCACCAACACCTCGGTGGGCTTCACCTGGACCGCCCGGCTCGACAGCCCGACCGGCACTGTCGTCGCGTCCGGCAGCACCACCCTGACCATCCCACTCGGCTCACGGGTCACCCAACCGGTGTCCTTCACCGCCCCCGCCACCGGAAGCCGGGTGTACCTGCAGCTGTCGACCGCGAAGTCCGGCAGCACCGTCTTCACCGACGCGGTCGAGTACCTCAACCTCAGTGGAAGCGGCGGAACCGGGCCCGCAGCAGGCACCTACCGCATCGTCAACCGCAACAGCGGCAAGCCCCTCGCCATCGCCGGCAACTCCACCGCCGACGGCGCCAAGGCGGTCCAGCAGAGCGGCACCCCCACGTGGACGATCAGCACCACGCAGGACGCCTACACCCTGCGCTACACCGCCTCCGGCAAGGTGCTCGACGTCAACGGCGGCAGCACCACGGCGGGCCTGCAACTGCAGCAGTGGTCAGCCAATGGCGGCACCAACCAGATGTGGTACCTGCGGCCCACCGGTGACGGCTACTACACCATCGTCAGCCGCAGCAGCGGACTGGCAGCCGACGTTTCCGCCGCCTCGACCAGCGACGGGGCGCAGGTCGTGCAGTGGACCGCCAACGGCGGGACCAACCAGCAGTGGCAGTTCGTAGCCTCCTGACCAGTGGCAGAGGTGAGTGTCAAGTTCGGCCGCCGGTAACGGGCTGCCGATTGTCGCGCCGACTCGGGGGCACGGTTTGTGCCTCCGAGTCGGGCGCGATCCCATCATGGTGGGACACGAGCTACCGATCCGGACAGACGCGGGCCAGGTCCGCTCGCTACCCGTACGTGAGCCAGGCCCGGGCGTCGTGGCTGAGTGCACGGACGGTCGAACGCGCGTACTGGCAGTTGGAGTCCGCTGGCTACTCCCGAACCATCTTGCGGACGCAGCTGAGCCACCGAGATCAGCGATGACTACATGCTCTACATCTGGCGCGCTCAAGAGGGACGGCCTCTCGGCGTACTTGACACACCTCGTGGGGTAGTGCGCAGCATGTCGTGGCAAGACGCCCTCATCATCGCCTACGACGACGGCACGATCATGAGCTGGGACGTATGCAATAAACCCCGCGCAGGTTCCGGCTGAAGGCAGTGAGCACCGTGCGCTCAACAGCGAAGAACGCGAACGATATGGCTTGCCGCCAAAGCCAGTCGACTAAAAGTTCACCAGCGTGCAAAACGGCTCTCGTGGTGGCCCGCCGATGTCAGACAGAGAGGCCGTAGCGGACTGAATCCAACTTGATGGCTGCACACTTACACATGGTTATGGCGGTCAGTCTTGAGTCAGCCCTGGCCGTACCGTAACCTATGAGCATGTGCACCCCAGGTTGGTACACATATGATGCGTACAAGAGTTCGAATCCCCCCTCGGACACGAACCATAACCCCACGGTGCGCGCTGAGATCCACTGCAGCGCGCACCGTTTGCGTTTCGGTCTCGTAGGTGAGTCGGAGTCCGAGTTGCCGGTGGACCTCGGCTTTGTCGTCGGGGTCGGCTTCGCGCAGCACGGTGGCGATGTCGCCGAGCGCGGTCACCAGGGCCGAAATCTCTGCTCGGCTCATCCGGCGCGGGGTGGTGCCCGCGATGGCGCGTTCGGTCTGGGTCTGCGCGATCCGGGCGGTGACAACCGCCGGGTCGGCGCACTGCGCGCCTCGGGCGGCGTGGTGTGGGAGAACCGACGGTATGGTTCCCTGTACGTCATCGACGCACCCGGGCTACGTCAACAGCTCCGCCGACAAATCCCCGTGGTGCACGTTGGCCAGGTTGACGCGGTTGATGCTGTCCGCCTGGCCTTCCCCGACGTTCGGTGGACCGTGGTTGCTCTTACCTGTCCCCGAGACGTGGCGGAACGAACGAGTCGTCAAGGTGAGCTTGACGCCGTAGGGCGTGGCGGTTCGGTCACCGGGGCGGCTCGACGTCAACCAACTCGGCGTCCAGCAGATCGGCTGCATCCTCGACGATGGCCACGAATTCCTCCGGTGGGATCCTGGCGACGAAGACCTTGCCCAGGTCATCCGGAAAGGGATGGTCTGGCCGCCAGAACGCGAAGCCGATCACTAGGTCGTCGTCAAGGTAGGCGTACATGGAGACGTTGTCGACGGTCTCGCCCCACTGCATGAACCAGAACTGCTCCCGAAACTCCGTGTCGTCTGCGTGGAGCAGCCGGAAGATCTCCTCCGGCGTGCGGCCCGGGAAGGGACAGGGCTTGACGTCGCGTCGGCGCACCTGCGCCGCGCTCGACCGCATAACGCGGATGAAGAACGGGAGGAAGGCGTAGTTGTCCTCGGTGGGCAGTCTCTTGCCAGCCGCCCAGAGGTCGACGACGCGGATTTGGTGCGGCTCGACCTCGCCGATCTCCACCGCGAACGTGGCCCGGTCACCGAAGCGTCGTGTCATCAGCCCACGGGCGCAGTCATAAGGAAGGCCGTGCCTGACGGGGTAGCTTGCCATCCCTCGGCCAACGCCTTGCGGACAATCGCAGCGACCGCCGACGGGAGAACGGGCACGGCCGACCCGCCAATCCAGTTACTTGGATGGTCCTGAGGCATGCTGACCAGCAACACCCTGGCCTTGCAATCGACCTGTTCTACAGCGACAGCGAGCGGTCGCTCACACAGCCCTTGGACATAGGTTGGTTTGCCGCGCACTCGCCACCTGTAGGTGACCCCGTCAACAGTTATGAGTCGAGAGCCCTTCTTGACCAACGACATGACAACCCTCCTCGACGCCAGATGGCCGTGCCCGTAGCATGCCCGATGCGGCGGTCAGTATGGGGTAGCGCGGGACGCGACCAGCGAGGCAGACACGCTGCGTGCCGCCTGCCCCAGAATGTCTCTATGCGTCGTTTAGATCAACGCGGTTTCCAAGCTGAGCGTGGGCCGCGGCCCTAGTCACCTTGCTTGGGCTGGAAGTAGCGCTGATTGATCCGTGCAGCGCCGCCGGGCTTCCCAACCAGAATCTGACGCCCCTGCGTGAGGGTAGCCGTAGACCTGCTGAGAGGCTGCCGGGCATAGCAGGTGCCGCAGAACGCACGGATATGCGAATCGGGCTTGCCGCACGGTACCTCCGGGCACCAGGTCAATTACCGCTGGTCCAGCCCGCTCATGCCGATGAGGGTGTCGGCGCGAACTTCGCTGCCGGTTCGAGTTGCGCTGTGGACTCATGCTGATGCGGTTCTGTAGGTCGAAGCCCGAGTACCGATCTTTGCCAGGGAGCCGGCGCCATTGGCGAGGGGGGTCGTGCGGCTGCCCGGGAGACCAGGCTGTGGAGCCGCTGTGAGCAGGCTTATCGCTGAGTCCGGTCCGGGCTGTCGGCCGTTCTGGCACACGTGGGTCCTACTATCGTGGAATGTCCGTGCCTGCTCGTCCGCCGTTGCCGCCCGACGTCGACCCCAATTTGTGGTTCGACACCGAGCGATGCGGACGGCACTACCTCCTCGACGGCAACCCGCACACGTTCGCCGAACGCATGTTCGCCTATTGCGCAGAGCGCGGCATCCGTACCCAGGTGTCGAAGGGGGAAATCGGCGACTGCTCCGAGCAGACCCGGTACTTCGTACGGGGGTTCCTGTCTGGCAATGAGCTGCCCCCGCCGGTGTCCGGCGACGGCACCGAACCGGCCCATCTCGCCTGGCGCGAGGCGGCCGCTCATTTCCGCAACACCGGATACTGGCTCGACGTCGACGCCGCCGGTGACATCGATGCCGCCCCGCCGGAGGACACCGAAGCGAATACCGATGGCGGCGTTGTGACCGAGGCCGAGGCGGAAGAACTCCCCACCGAACTGCAGGCCTTGATAAGAGAACAAGCAACGGCACGCGTGGCGCTTGTGGTCGACGTGTCGACCAGCGACGCGGACCGTGCCGTTGAGGTGGCCACAACACTCGCCCAACGGGTCGGCAGGCGGACCTGTGACGGCCCCGGCCCTGTCGAGGTCAGTCCGCCGGTGTCGTTCACCCGGGTGTATGCGCTGGTCGGCGTCACCGGACACCGCCCACGGGTGGCGATGCAGACAGCGATGACAGCGCTGGGCCGCAGCGGCTGGGCTCCCTCGGCCGCAGTCGAGAGCGAGCAGTACGTGACGGCGGAGTTCAGGGCGTACCGCGAGCTCAACCGAGGTCTCGACGCGCTAGGAGTGAGCGCGGTGGAGATTCACGCCGGCTATGGACTGGGCCACGACCCGTCCCGTACGCCGGGCAGTCGGTAGCAGGGCGAGTGACGACGGCAGCCAGCCCGGCTACCGCCCCGCCCTCGATCGGGCAAGGTCACCGTGCTTCGGATCGGTGCCGCGCTCACTCTTCTGCCGCGGACAAGGCGCGTCGATCGTGAGCGTGCTCCCCGATCGACCGATGCGGCTGCGGGAGCCAGCGCTGGCGCCAACCACAGCACTGGGCCCGAGCTCACAATCGGTCGGCGGCCCGGTGCCGCCCTGGTTTGGGGGTGCAGGTTGGGAGCACCTCTCGCTGCCTCAAACACGCATAGCGCGGCGCAGCATGTCGGGCCGTCGAGTTTCGTCGCCGCACGGCCGACTGTCATCAACGAGGAGCGATCCGAGTGGCATCCCTGGGGGCGCCGGCGTGCCGCTATCTGGGACGGCTATCCCACAGGCAACACCCTGACCAGGCACCTCTGGTTGGTGACCTCTTTGGCGTGCACGAAGGTGTCAGCGCCCCCGCGCGGAGTGCTCGCCTTTGCTGTCGCCTCCGTGGCTGCCGGTTCCACCGTGAGCACTCGACGTGCAGTGCGGTGTAGGTCCGGCGTTGGTCGAGGAGGCCCCGAGATTCGGGCTTGTCGGGCCGTCAGGCATGTGCCGAGGCGCCCCAGAGGCGAAGTGCTCGGTCGCGAAGCGGCTGGGAGAGTTCGCGCGAGTCCTTCATGTCGGCCAGTACGTCGCGCAGATCCCGGGTAGGCCAGCCGGCGTCCAGCCAATCGAGTGCCAGTGCCGGCCAGTAGCTTCCCCATGCGGTGAGCGCGAACCGCACGAGGGCGGGAAGCGGTGTGTCGGCTATAGGCACGTCAGACAGCTCCGCACTGACGTCGTTCGGGGTGCGCTCCAGCAATGGCAACAGCCACACGAGCCGGTCCCCGGCCGGGTAGACCAACCCGTCGGCGGCGCCATGGATTAGCCAAGTGCCGACACCATCCCGCACCAGGAGCAGGCCGTTGTTGATCCTTAGCCTCGGATGGAGACGATCGTCGGCAGGGCCCATGCCGAACAGCCTGTCATGCCCTGATAAGGCGCGGCGTCGACCCGTCGGTAGGCTCGGTCGGCGACGCCTATGACAACGCCCTGGCCGAGTCGACGATCGGCATGCTCAAGACCGCGCTGATCAAACCACGTCGGCCGTGGCGGACCTGCGACCACGTCGAGATCGCCACCCTGGAGTACGTCGACTGGTACGACCACCACCGCCCCCACAGCGGAGCCGTGGACCTACCACCAACGCCCTGACCAGGTACTTCAAGCTGGTGACCTCTTCGGCGGATGCGAAGAAGTCAGCCGTGATTCTCCCGGTCGTCGGTCGGGCGACGTCCGCTCATGCCGATGCGCCGGCGCTCCAGCCCACGAACTGCCCCTCGCGGGCAGGAGCACCCATGACAACAGGCGCCCGCGGGGCATAGCGTGCACCCGATGATCCGACCTGCCTTCCTCGACGCCGCTGAGACCGCAGCAGCTCTGTTGCGCGAACCGATACTGGCCGAACGGTGGTCCACGCCCAGCGCGTTGGCCGACTTCTCGACGGGCGGCCTGGCTCGTCATCTTGCCTACCAGGTAACGCACACGGTGGCCTTCCTTAGCGCCGCGCCCGGACAGTCGGCGATCTCGGTGCTGGAGCATTTCACTGGCAACACCTGGGTGACGTCAGGCGTAGACAGCGCTGACAACATCGGCATCCGGCGCCGCAGCGAGCAGGCAGCCGCGTCGACGACCGCCGCGGACCTGGCGGACACCGTCGATGCCGCGTTGACCCAGCTGCGGGCCGTAGTGCCAGCACAACCTGTCGACCGCATCGTGGACCTCGGCGACTGGGGTCTGAGGGTCGATGACTTCCTATTGACCCGAGTCATGGAGCTGGTCGTGCACGTCGACGACCTCGCTGTCAGCCTCAGCCTGCCGACGCCGTCGGTGCCGACGGCAGCGGCCGAAGCGACGATCCAGCTGCTGAGTAGCCTCGCCGCCTGGCGACACGGTTCCCTGGACGTGATACGCGCACTGGCTCGGCAAGAACGAGCTCCCAGCTCAATCGCCGCCCTCTGAATGCCGGAGACCCTCTTGCATCGCCGAGGTAGCGGGCCCTCATCTGCCGCCGACCGTGCGCGCTGCTGCGGAGCGTCCGTCACCCCCGGTAGCTGTCGGAGGTCGTGCCGATTTGCAGCATGTGGCGGCGGCATCGGGTGACCGGGGCCGTGGCGGCCGACGATCTGTCCGAGGTCGCGGCAGCGGTGGCCCTGCAGGCCCCTTTGCGGATGCGTACGCTCGGCTTGAAATGACACACTCCAGAAGTGGAAAGCCTTCAGTGCGCGTCGTGCGGGAACGAGTTGAGCGTTCCGCTGCGGCTGGTCGAGCTGCCCGCCGGACCGCACTGGTCGCTGCTGGACCACCACCATGTGAACCCTCCGCGGCTCCAACCCGGCACCTATGCGATCGACGCGGCCGTCTACGGCCGTGATCAGGTCGTCAACACGTTCGTGCTCTCGCCCGGCGACGTCCGTGGCACACGATTCGTCCACGACCTCGTTCAGGTCGGCTGCTGGTCTCTCGTGGGATGGAACCCTTGCGTAGCCTGCGAGAAGTGCGGCGCCTTGGTCGCTTCTCGGACCGACGACTGCGATGTGGCCCAGGAGACGCGCTTTTATCCATTTATGGTCGTCCTGACGACCTGCGACGATAAGGCGGGCATCATCCCGGACCCGTTCGCGTTGATCGCTGACTGGGACAACGAAGCGCCCGACACCAGACGATACGGCTGGGTGCCCAAACCCGTCCGGCAGCGGCCGGAGCTTACGGCCACTCGCTGGAGCGGCCGAGATGTGAAATCGGATCTCTACCGGGACGACCCACCTGCCTGACCAGACGGCCGGGATCGGTCCACCAAGCGGCATACGGGATCTGCCGGCACCTCGACAGGGGCTATCGGACTCATCGCCGAGTCGCCACCTGCGCACTCATCTGCCGCGCTGGTCCGGGGACCGGTGTCGGGAATCGGCAACAGTGGCACACTTCGCTCGTGAACACGACGGTTCGCTAGGAGTGGAACACGCGCCTGCGGTCAGCAGCGCGACCATCACCGCGGCCAGCGCGCGACGTCGCGCGTGCACGTTCGTGCCGCTCACTGGGGACCTCCGGCGGTAGACAGCAGGCCCCGTCCTCGACTCGGATCAAGCGGACCGGTGGAACGCGGAGTCGGTGTGCCGTCCACGGCGACACCGCCACTCACATCGAACGTGAAGCCTCGAAGGCACGCCGGGAGCCGGGGAGGCTGCTCGATGACCCCAACCTGCGTGGGCGAGGACGGCTGCGCGAGTTGCCTTGACGAAAGTTTCGCCGACCGAACGTTCGACGGCTATCGGACGGTGTTGGCCGCCGGTGCCGGCAGGAAGGGAGGGCCTGCCGGTCGTGTGTGCGAGTGGCAATGTCAAACAATGGCAAGTAGTACCGCCTGGTTCTGGGCGGCGGCCGAGCGGTAGAAGCGGCAGAGGTCGGCGAAGGCCGGCGCGAGGAATTTGTCGAAGTCGTCGGCGCCGCGATCCCACCCACCCGGGTAGATGGTTGCGGCCGCTAGGGCGTCTGGGTCGAAGCGGGAGCGCAACGCGTCGACGTCCAGCATGTCGAGCGCGGCGGCGACGACGCGGACCGTCTCCACGTCGAGGAGGCGTGGCGGTCCGTAACCGCCCTCCTCGCCGATGTCGTCGCCGCCGAGGACGGCCGCAGCGGCTGGATCGTCCACCTCTCCGGCTGTGCCGGCCAGCAGGTAGTGCAGGGCATGCCATGACTTGTGCAGATCCAGCTCGGGATCGGGCATCTCTGCGTCTTCATCGTCGAGGTCGCCGAAGAGCAGCAAACTTACGGTCGCCGGATCGTCCAACACGGCCCGCAGTTCCTCGGCCGACAGCCGACGCCCGATCAGCTCCATGCCCACGAACAAGTCCTCCCGACAAACCTGCTCGCTTCCTGTTGCGGAAGCGCCTTGCTGGTGGCGCGGCACGATACCGGCGCCTGGTTCGGCGGTGAAAACCAACCTGGGCAACACATGCTCTACCCGTACGGCCAGAGCGTCTCGGTTCCGCAGGCAGGCGTGACACGGGCGTGCTGTAGCCGTCGTGGTGGGCCACCCACACAGTCCCGTCGGCGTCAGCGCGTGGCGGGAACGGATGGCTTGCGTACGTGCGCTGCCGGAGCCTGCCTCCGGCCAGGTCGACCGCGGTGAGGACGGTGGTGTACAGGTTGCGTGTGCTCGGGCTGCGGCCCGCATAGCTGGTGAGGTAGATCGGCCCGTCCGGGTCAGCGGCCGCTAGGCCCCGGACCTGCCCAGGCACGTCGATGATCTCGGGGTCCTTCACCTTGCCACCTCCTCAGCCGTGCGATGGCTGGCGCCGGCTTTCATGCTTGCTCGCCGGCCCCAGCCGGGGCGGTCAATTCGCATCGACGTGCAACAGCGGCATTGTTGCGCCAGCGTCGGTGCTGATCCGGCCGACTGAGACTTGAATCCCACCGGCAAACCTGTGGGCAGGTCTTCCTCGACGGTGACCTCTTCGGCGAGCCCGAATGGGCTGGGCGTGAAGACCGGTGGGGACGACGTCCGTTGTACCGCGTGGGACATATTCAACCGGCCGGGGCGTGCCCATCAGTACAAAGGCGTCGGTGGGGCGGGCTCCGCTGACGACTTGAGACATAACGCAGTGCCGCGGGTTCCGGCTGGCCCATAGTCTATGCGCAGTAGTCGCAGCGGCTCGACGCGGGCAACTCGGTGTAGCAGCTCGGGCAGCGCGGTCGGGGCACAGGCTCCTTCGCAGCCTTGCGAGCTGCCCGACGCTCGGCCACTTCTTTAGTCAGCTCAGGTCGGCCACCATCAGCAGGCAGGCCGACAGCGTCGTAAGTCCGGTAACACAGAAGGCGATGCTCGGCGGCGTAGGCCTCGATATCTTCGCCGGGGACACCCAGGACCGATTTTGGTGCCCTGGCGTAGCCATCCCCGATCGTGCCGTCCTGACGTACGCACAGCGACGTAAGCGGCGGCCCACCCGCAGCCTTCGCCAAGATGGCGACCTCCTCGAGGAGTTTCCCGATCCAGTTGGTCAACAGCATGCGCGTACGGATGCCTGACCGCTCCTGCACGTGCTCGCCGAGATCCTTGTACTTGATGACGGCGTTGTACCGGCGTGCCGTCGTGACCAACTCCTCATGGGCGAGCGGTACCCACGCTGCGAGCGCATCCACGAACGCCACGGGCGAATTGTCCGCCACGCGATAAGTGCCTGGCCCCGTCGTCACGCTTTGACCCTACGGCTCGCCGCAGTCAAAGTCGAAGATCGCCGCGAGGGAGCCCGGTCGCAAGCATGAGGTCGACCGAGGTCGAACCTTGCGTGACGCGCGCGGTGCGTGCGACGAGACGGCTCGGTGTTTCAGCTGGGGTGGCTGCTGGCGAACGGCGTCGGCCCGCTCGAGACGGTCGACGGCATCGAGCGCGTGCCCGAGCCCATCGCAGCGTTGACGACAATCGCACAGCGGCACACCGGCTCCGCCCGACGGCCGACCGCAGAGGTGATCGCCGCCGCGCAAGCCCAGTTCCCCGCCTTTGAGGCACTGCTCAACGCGCACGCACCGGCGGAGTAGCCCTGGAGTTTGACCTGTCAATGATGGAAGCCGGATCCTCATGATCGGCAAGACAGGCCCTAGACGGCAGCTACAGGAGTTGGTGGCAGCGAGTGGGGCGCGTTCAGGATTGCTGACCCTGGTTGCGCAACGGCCGGGCTTGGTCGACACCGCACCAGGCCCGGCCGCTGCGTCACGCGGCTAGGAAATGTTCCAGCGCCGGTTCCAGTTCACGCTGCAGGTCCATACCTGCGGTGGTGCGCCGATGTCGTAGCTGACATCCTTGACGCCGAGGCACTTCTTGCCCGTCATGGTGACGAGTTGCAGCCAGGGGTCACCCGGCGTCGCCGGAGCCGCGATCCATTCCTGCGGATTCGTACGCTTCAGCCTCCGTGCTCATGTGGTGCACCGACCGTGTAGAGAAGTGTGGCGAGCGACAGGAGCGCCACAATGATGCGGATTCTCATGCCGGCCCCTCAGCTTCCTTCTGTCATTGGTGCGCCGATGGTGTAGAGCAGCAGGGCCAGCGACGCTAACGTGAGCATCGCGTAGGCGGCCTGGCGCCAGACGGTGGACATGGTCATGTTTCACCTCCCGTGATGTGCTGGGGTCCCGGATCGGGTTGGTCGTGGCGGCGACGCATCGCGAGCGCCGTCAGCGCGACGGTCCCGGCGCCAATGAGCACGTCGCCGGGACTGACGAGCTTCTTCAACGGCGTGACCGGGATCGTGTCACCGAGGAGCGCGAACCGGGTCGCATCGTCCGCGGGTTCGTTCTTGGGCGTGGTGAGATCCGGCCGTAGGCCGACCGCCTCAGCCCCGCTCGGCTGGTATGGCATGCGTCCGTTGAGTGCGACCGTCACTCCATTGGCGAGCGCACCTACCGTGATGGCGACGCCAGCGACGCGGATCGCGAGCGGCCATCTGGGAAGGTTCATGGCCAGCCACCACAGGACCAGGCCGAATACGACGACCAGCGTGCCGGGATGCCGCAGGGCAGCCACGTGGTACTGCGCCGCCTGGACGACGGCGGCCAGCCACAGGAGCCACACGGCCGAGAGTCGGATGCTCCGCAAGCCGGCGATTCGACCCCCGCTGGCGTAGCCGACAAGGACACCCACCGTCGGCGGTGCGATGAGCAAGATCAGACTGTGGATCGACATGGCGCCACCGTGTGGGCCTCGACGGCCCTGAGTCCGGTCATTTGCGGTCCCTATCGTGGAGTTCCCCTCAATAGACCAAGTCCAGTGTGGATTGCCGGATCTGATCGCGGCATGGTTCTTCCGTCCATCGGTTCACTGATGATCGGGCTTCACGCGTAAGGGTTGAGGTTGCGTCCGCTGGAGTGGGGTGTACGACTTGCCCGTGATGGGCCGACCATGTGACGCGGAGCGGTGAGGCGGAAGCGGGGTGGCCGGAGGCGCTTGCGGGCAGAGCACAGGACGATTGCCGAATAGCCGTGTGAGCTCTCCCGGGCGACCTGCCGTACCTCAATTGATCCGTCCAGCGGCCCGAATTCGGGTCGCAGCACCGCCCGGAGGTCGTGTTCGTCGACATCCGCACTGGGAAAAGTCTTCTCCCCGACGGTGTAACCGCGGCAGCGGCGCAGGGCCGCGGTGACGAAGAGACCCCCGGGCCGGACCAGGCCAGTGATGTGGCGCATGAAGAACTGCCAGGTCGCCCGGTCGGCGGTGGCGGAGTCCGCGCAGTAGGCGCTGACCACCGTCGCGTATCGGCGGTCCATCGGGCGGGGCTGCCGGGCGTCCACCCGGATCAGCGCGGTGATCTTCTCCCGGGCGAGATCCTCACGGATCGCCACGTCCTCGTCGGTCGGGCAGCTGACCCCCTCACACCGCAGGGTGTAGCGGACGAACGGGCGCCAGTCGTGAGCATCGTGCTCGCGGTCGATCCACCGCTGGATCTCGTTGAGATTCGCCGGCAGGTAGTCGCCCAGGTGGATCTCCGAGGCCACCTCGGCGGCCGCGAAAACGTGATGCAGGGTGGGCCCCACCCCGAAGAACAACACGGGCTGACCACGTTCCGCGCGTCGCATCGCCTCGACGAGGAACGCGATGGTGGCGATCTCGTCCGGTTCGACGGTGCGGTAGTAGCCGGCGAGGTACTCCGCCGGTATCCAGTCCGTGTCGAATGACGCGTACCGGCGGCGCCGCCGGGTCACGAAGGCTCGGGTGAGGCGGGCGAGGCCGTACTCGTACAGGGCGGCGCCCAGGTTGGCACCGCCGAGGAACACGAGTGCCTCGTTCGAGGTGATCGAGTCGCTGAAGGCGGCGATCCCGAAGGCGCCCGCGTAGTAGGGCACCTCCTTGGCGACCTCGGTACCGGCGTACCCGAGGGCCGCCGCCAGGCGCGGTGCGCGGACACCGCTCGCCCTGCGCCGGAGCACGTCGTACAACGCCTTGGACAACACGTTGGTGCTGGTGCCCGTCGTCGCCAGGAGCGTCCAGTTCGCCCGCACACCGGTCCGCAGGCCGAACCCCCAGACCGCGTAGGTGGCGACCAGAAACGCCACCGTCCCGCGGTGGTCGAGGCTGCTGAGCAGGCCGGACGCGACCAGGCACGCGCCGGCCGCCACCACGCTCGCCTCCAGCGCGTAGGCCGATGCCGTGGTGGCGACGAGGCTGAAGACCCAGTTCCAGAGCTTGCGGTGCGTCGTCGGGGCACGGTCCGCCGGCCGGCCCACCGGAGCCGCACCGATGTCGTTCATACCGGTGCCGCCGCTCTGGCCGGTCGTCGGCCCGGCTCCCAGGCCATCGACTGGAACACCGCGACCACCAAGGCGCAGACCGGTCGCCCGGTGCAGCGGGCGCCGGCGACCGCGATGCCACGCGACGGGAAGCTCGTGCCGCGGTTGCGGCACAGCGCGTCCAGGGACGTGGTCACCAGCCCCCGCAGGCTCACCTCGTCGTCGGCGTCGTGTTCTACCAGCAGTCCGCGCCCGCAGTCGTCCTGCACCCAGCCGAGACCGGCCCAGGCCTGTGCGTCCGGCACCGCCGTCCGCGCCCGTGCCACCACGCAGTACAGCCGGTCGCCCCAGCTACCCGGTGTACGGCCGATCCGGTCGACCTGCTCGACGGAGCTGGCGGGCGGCAACACCGAGCTGAGGTAGATCAGGTTCCGGTCGGCGACACCGGCCGCCACCAGCGCGGCGTCGAAGGCGGCCAGCTCGGTCGGGCCACGGCCGACGGCTCCGGCCACCAGGATGTTCATCGCTGTCCGCCGTCCGCGCGGACTGCGGGCGGGGAGTCTTGCACTGTCCGCGCCCGTTCCGATCCGGTGCGCTCGGCCTCGACCAGCACCCGGCGGGAAAGCTTGCCCGACGGCGCCCTCGGCACTGACGAGGTGAACCGGACGGCGCGGAGCCGCTTATAGGGAGCGACCCGCTCGGCCACGTAGGCCAGCAGTTCCGCAGCTGTCGCCGGTCCCCGCAGCACCACGTACGCGACCGGCACTTCGCCGGCGTCCGGGTCGGGCCGGGGTACCACGGCCGCGTCCGCGACCGCCGGGTGGGTGAGCAGCAGGTGTTCCAACTCGGCCGGCGCCACCTGGTACCCCTCGTACTTGATCAATTCTTTCAACCGGTCGACCACGTACAGGTAACCGTCCTCGTCGAAGTAGCACAGGTCCCCGGTGCGCAGCCAGCCGTCGGCGTCGATGGTGGCGGCCGTGGCCTCCGGACGGTCGCGGTAGCCCCGCATGACCTGCGGGCCGCGGATCCATAGCTCGCCGGCGCGCCCGGCACCAAGGTAGGCACCGCCGTTCGGATCGACGACGCGCGCCTCGGTGTTCGGCACCAGTCGACCGACCGACCCGCGCCGCGGCTGGTCGAGTGGCCCTACGGCGACCATGGCGGTGGCTTCCGTCATGCCGAGGCCCTGGCTGACCACACACCCGAGCCGCTCGGCGCATCGCTGCTCCACATCGGCACCGAGGGGAGCCGCACCCACGCCCAGACTCCGCAACGAGGACAGGTCGTGATCGTCCACCAGTGGATGATCGGCCAGCGCGGTCGCCATCGGCGGCGACACGATACTGACCGTCACCCGGTACTCCTCCATCGTCCGAAGGAAGGCTTCGAGGTCGAAGCGCGCCAGGGTGACGACGGTCGCGCCGGCCGCCAGACTGCACGGCAGCACGACGTTGAACCCCATGACGTGGAAGAACGGCGTCGCGGCGAGCACCACGTCGTCCTCGCGGAAACCCATCACCGCCTGGCTCTGGCGAACGTTCGTCACCACGCTCGAGTGGGTCAGCTCCACTCCCTTGGGCAGGCCGGTGGTGCCGCTGGAGTACGGCAGGGCGGCGAGTCCGCGATCGGGGTCGTCCGCGAGCGTCGCCGGCGGGTGGTGGTGGGCGATCAGTTCACGGAACGACGTTGCGCCGACCGCGTCCCCGAAGACCAGCACCTCCTCGACGCCCGCCCGCTCGGCGGCGGCCACCGCGCGGTCCAGGAACGGCGCCCCGGTGACCAGCATCCGCGCCCCGGCGTCGGCGAGCTGACCGGCCAGCTCCTCGACGGTGAGCATCGGGTTGGCGCCGGTGATGATCCCGCCGGCTGCCATCGTCCCGTAGGCGGCCAGGGCGAACTCCGGCGAATTGGGGCTGTAGAGGGCCAGCACGTCACCCGGGGCGAAGCCTCGGGCGACCAGGCCGGCCGCGACCCGCTCCACACCGGTGGCGAGTTGCCGGTAGCTGATCGTGCGGCCGGTTGCGCCGTCGATCAGGGCCGGCTTGTCGCCGAGGCGGGCGGCATGCCGCAGTACCAGCGATGGCACGGTGGTCCCGCCGACCTGGACGTCCGGCAGATCGCTGCGGGACGGATGAACAACGGCCATGGCTACTCCTTCACCGTTGACGCCGGCACCAACCTGGGCAGGTTGCCGCTGGTGGGCCCGGGTTCCGACACTCATGAGCCGACCGTAGGGAGCTGCCGTGTGCAGACCGTTTCCCGACCGTTTTCGCAGCGTGGAAAGCGATAGAGTTCTTTCCGGACGACGACGGTGGTGGCTATGCGGAACCAACAGTTGCGTGTCCGGGTGCTCGGCGGGGCCGAGCTGACGATGGATGGGCGTCCCCTGGTGGAGCTGGCCTCCGCCAAGGCGACGGCGCTCCTGTTCTACCTGGCGGTCACCGGCACCGCGCACTCACGCTCGGCGCTGGCCGGGTTGCTCTGGAGCGACCTTCCGGAGCCGACGGCCCGGGCCAATCTGCGGCTGGTGCTGACCAAGCTGCGCCGGGTCGTCCCGGAGCAGGTGGCAGTGAGCAGGCAGACCATAGCGCTGGCGGACAGCCGGCAGGTGTGGGTCGACGTCGCGGAGGTGAGCCGGGTGGCCGCCGCCCACCAGGACGACGACGAGCTGCTGGAGGCCGTCCGGCTCTGCCGAGGCGACTTCCTCGAGGGTTTCGGCGTCCCGGGAGCGCCGCTTTTCGATGATTGGCTGACCGAGCGGCGCGCCGCTGTTCGGGCGGACATGCTCGCGCTCATGGACCGTGCCGTACAGCGGGCCAGAGACCGGCGGGATGCTGCCGGCGGGATTGAGGTGACCCGCCGCCTGCTGCAGCTGGAGCGCCTGCACGAGGAGGCGCACCGTGCGTTGATGTGGTTCCTGGCCGTGGGCGGTCAGCGTAGCGCCGCGCTCGCCCAGTACGAGACCTGCCGCTATCTCCTTCGGCGGGAGGAGTTGGGTATCGAGCCGGCGGCGGACACGCTTGCCCTCCGTGACGAGATCGCCGTCACCCGTGGGTTCACCGCGCTGGGTGTTGACCCGCTCGCGTCCGCCGCTCGGCAGGACGTGGCCCTGGCGGCCGGGCCGCCGCCGACCGATCTGCCTCGCCCGCTCACCGCGCTGGTCGGTCGGGAAAGGGAGCTGGCGCGCCTGCATGAGCTTCTCGATGATCCCACGTGCCGGCTCGTGACCCTGGTGGGTCCCGGCGGGATCGGAAAGACCCGGCTGGCGGTAGAGGTCGCCGCGTATCGGCAGGGGCGTCGTCGTGACGGGACGGTGTTCGTGTCGTTCGTTGGCACCAGCCCGGCCCGGCCGGCCGAGGCCGCCGATCTGGTCGTCGCCGGTCTCGCCCGCGCGCTCGAGATCGACCTGGCTGTGCCCCGCGAACCGCTGGACCTGCTCGCCGAGCAGTTGGCCGGCCGCGAGCTGCTTCTCGTGCTCGACAATCTGGAGCATCTCCGCGACAGCGCGGGGGTGCTCGCCGAACTCCTGAGGCGAGCACCCGGCGCGCAGCTGTTGGTGACGTCCCGGCGGCCGCTGGGGCTGGGTGTGGAGTGGCTGGTCGAGGTGCCAGGTCTGCCGTACCCACCGCCGGGCGCCGACGCGGACGCCGCCGGCTACGAGGCGGTGCAGCTCTTCCAGGAGCGGGCCCGGCTGCTGCGTCCCAACTCCCTCGCCATCGACGGCACCGCGGGGGCCGGCCGCGTGTGCCGGCTGGTCGCCGGTGTGCCGCTGGCCATCGAGCTGGCCGCCCGCTGGGTGCGCTCCGCCACCCCGGCCGCCATCGCCGATCGGCTCGCCAGCGGGCTCGAACTGCTCGAGACCACCGCACCCGACGTGGAGCGGCGACACCGCAGCCTCCGCTCCGTGATCGACTGGTCGTGGCAGCTGCTGACCGACGAGGAACGCCGGACCCTACGGCGGTTGTCGGTGCTGCGCCGTAGCTTCGACCTCGCGGCCGCCGGCGCCGTGGCGGGCGCCGGACTGCCGATGCTGGCCAGCCTCGTCGACCAGTCGCTGATCGCGGTCGGCGAGGACGGCCGCTACGAGATGCACGAGCTGCTCCGGCAGTACGCGGCCGAGAGCCTGGCCGCGGACCCCGCGGAGGAGGCGCGGACCCGGTGGCGCCACGCCGAGCACCACGTCGCACTGCTGCCCCCGCCGGGCGAGGCCCGCACCGAGGGCGGGCCGAGTCTGGAAACGGAGCAGGAGAACCTGCGGGCCGCCACCGAATGGCTCATCCTCGGCGCCGACCCGATCACGCTCGACGCTCACCTGGTCCGGCTGTGGGCGGTGTACCAGCGCCTGGGCTGGTTCCGGGAGGCTCAGGCCTTCTTCCGCGCGGCCCTGGAACGTCACGTCGCGCCCCTGCATCGGGCCCGCTGGCACCGCATGCTCGGCGAGACGCACCAGCAGATCGGGGAGGCGAACGCCGCTCGGTACCACCTGGAGCGGGCACTGGACCTTCTGGTCGGCCGCGGGGCCCGCGCGGCCGCGGGGGCGGCTGGGGTGCTGTCCACACATCTGATCACGCCGACCCCGTATGCGCAGGGGCCC
>NZ_JBEXHY010000045.1:0-44519 GCF_040608295.1 Micromonospora sp. NPDC005197
CCCACTCCGGGCGGTCAGGCTTGATCCCTGCGTGGGCACGGTCGGCCGCAGCCCTGACCGGGGGGCCTCCGTGCGCCCGTGCCGGCTTTTTACGAGCTTTTGGGTGACCGCCTTGACGAAGGCGCTGCTCAGGGTGGCGGCTGTTTCTTCTGGGTCTTCGGCTCGCATGAGTGCGCCCAGCACGGCCACTCCGGCGGCTCCGGCGTCGACGCACGCGGTTACCTGTTCCGGGGTTTCAACCCCGCCCAGAGCCAGCAGAGGCGCCGGGCTGGCGCGCACCAGGTTGCCCAGTCCCGCGACGTTCAGGGGTGGGCCGTAGCCGGGCTTGGATTTTGTTGGCCAGACTGGGGAGACCGTGGCGTAGTGCTCGGTGGTGAGGCGGTTCAGCTCGGCCACGCTGTGGCAGGAGCGGCCGACCAGTTGGTGGGGCGGCGGCGGGTACGGGCCGGCGGCGGGCAGGTGGACGGCGTCGCCGCCGAGCTGGTCGGGGCCGGCCACGATGAGGGTCCCGTCGACGTCGGCGAGGATCGCGCGCAGGTCGACCGCGAGGGCGGCGCGCTCGGCGCGGGGCAGGTCCTTCTCCCGCAGTACGACCCACCGCACTCCCCCGGCGACCGCTCCCGCGACGACCCGTTCAAGCCCGCCCGTGGCGACCAGCCGATCGGTCAACAGGACCACCCCCGACGGCACCAACCCCGTCACAGGTCTGGTCTTCCCTCGTCGGGAGTGGACGGCAGGGCGTGGAAGCGGCGGGCGATCCGTCCCGCACCGGCGGCCAGTCGGCCCGCCTCGACGGCGTACCGCATCGCCGTGGCCATCGCCACCGGGTCGGCGGCCCGGGTCACCGCGCTGGCCAGCAAAACCGCGTCGCAGCCCAGCTCCATGGCCAGGGCCGCGTCGGACGCCGTGCCGATGCCGGCGTCCAGGATCACGGGGACGTCCACGCTCTGCCGGATCAGCCGGATGTGGTGCGGGTTGCCGATGCCGAGCCCGGAGCCGATCGGCGCCCCAGCGGGCATCACCGCGGCACAGCCCACGTCGGCGAGGCGGCGGGCCAGCACCGGGTCGTCACTCGTGTACGGCAGCACCGTGAAGCCGTCGGCGACCAGCTCCTCGGCGGCGCGGAGCAGTTCCACGCCGTCGGGCAGCAGCGTCCGCTCGTCGCCGATCACCTCCAACTTGACCCAGTCGGTGTCGAACGCGTCGCGCGCCAGCCGGGCCACCTTCACCGCCTCGGTCGCGGTGTGGCAGCCGGCGGTGTTCGGCAGCAGCCGTACGCCGCACCGGTCCAGCAGGTCGAGCAGCCCTCCGGCGGTGCCCGGGGCGGTGTCCACCCGGCGCAGCGCCAGCGTGACCAGCTCCGTACCGGACGCCCGGATCGCCTGTTCCAGCACGTGCAGGTTCGCGGCGCCGCCGGTGCCGAGGATCAACCGCGAGCAGAACGTGACCCCACCCAGTTCGAAGGACACGCCGCTCACCCGCCCTGCGCGGCGGTCAGCACCTCGACGCGGTCACCGTCGCGCAGCACCGTGCCCGGCCAGCCGGCCCGGGGCACCACCTCGCCGTTGACCGCGACCGCGACGCCACGCTGGTGCGGGGCGACGTCGCGGACCAGGTCGGCCACCGACGCGCCGCCGGGGACGCTGCGCCCGGCCCCGTTCACCGTCAACTCCACAGGTCCTCCTCGGTCGTCCGTCCAGGTCCGCTCACGTCGCCCGCGCCGGGCCGTGCCGCGTCGCCGGCCGGAGAGGCGACGGCGAACCGGCGTCCGCTCACGTCGCCCGCGTCGGGCCGTGCCGCGTCGCCGGTCCCGGTCGACGACGCGACGGCGAACCGGTCCGCGCCGAAGGGCGCGAGCAGCGGGTCGGGCACGCCGGTGGTCACCAGGTCGGCGATCTTCTCGGCGGTGATCGGGGTGAGCACGATGCCGTGCCGGTGGTGCCCGGTGGCGGCCAGGACGTCCGGCCGGCCGGGCAGCGGCCCGAGGATCGGCGCGTTGTCCGGCGTTGCGGGCCGCAGACCGGCGACCGCCTCGACCAGGTCGTACTCGGTCAGCTCGGGCAGCAGGTCGACACCAGCTCGCAGCAGCCGCAGCACCGCGCCGGCGGTGACGCTGGTGTCCGCGCGCTCCTCGACCGTCGCGCCGAGGACCACCTCGCCGTCGGCGCGGGGCACCAGGTAGACGTGCTCGCCGTCGGCGTACCCCCGGATCACGTGCCGGAAGCCCGGCGCGACGCCGCCGGGCGCGCGCAGCCGGAGGATCTGGCCCTTCACCGGCCGCACGGGCAGGCCGGTGAGCGCGGCGGCCCCGCAGCCGGCGGCGACCACGGTGACCCCCGCGTCGACGTCCGACAGCCGCCGGACCGGCTGCGGCACGAGCACCGCGCCGGCCCGCTGCGCGGCCGTGCGCAGCGCCGGCACCAGCAGCCGGGGGTCGACCTGGTGGTCGGTGGGCGCGAGCGCGCCGCCGCGCACCCGAGGGGCGAGCGCCGGTTCGCGGTCGCGCAGCTCGCTGGGGCGCAGCGGCGTCACCGGCAGACCCAACCCCTGTTGGTACGCCCAGAGCCGGCGTGCCTCGGCGAGGTCGTCGCCGGTCAGCCCGACCATCAGGGTGCCCTCGGTCCGGTAGCCGATCTCGGTGCCGCTCGCCTCGGTCAGCTCGGCGGTGAACCCGGGCCAGCGGGCGGCGGACGCCACCAGCAACTCGGTCAGCCGCCGCTCACCGAAGTACGCCTCGGCGACCGGGGAGAGCATGCCGGCGGCGACGGCCGATGCCCCCGACCCGGGAGCCGGGTCGTGCACCTCGACGCGCAACCCCCGGATGGCACAGCGCCACGCGATGGCCAGTCCAATCGGGCCCGCGCCGACCACCGCCACATCGGTGCGCGTCACGCCAGCGCCCGCAGCAGGTCGGCGGTCGCCCGCGCGGGGTCGGCGGCGTCGGAGAGCGCGCCGACCACCGCCACCCCGTACGCCCCGGCGGCCCGCAGCGCCGGCACCCGGTCGGCGGTCACCCCGCCGATCGCGATGACCGGCACGTCGACGGCGTCGGCGACGGCGCGGACGCCCGCGGGCCCGATGGGATCCGGCAGGCCGTTCTTGGTGCTGGTGGCGTGGCATGGGCCGACGCCCAGGTAGCTGGCCCCGGCGGTGACCGCCTCGACCGCCGTCTGCGGCGCGCGTGCGGTGGCGCCGAGCACTCCGGTCGGGCCGAGCACGTGCCGGGCGGCGGCGACCGGCAGGTCGTCGGCCCCGACGTGCCCACCGGCGGCGCCCACCGCGAGCGCCACGTGCAGCCGGTCGTTGACCAGGCAGGTCGCTCCGTACGGCGCGCAGAGCGCCAGCACCCGGCCGGCCAGGTCGTACGCCTCGCGATCGGTCGCGGAGTCCTCCACCCGGACCTGCACGACGAGGTCGGCGCGGGCCGCCGCGAGGGCGGCCCGGACCACGGTGAGTGGGTCACGCCCGGGTCGGGTGTCGGTGATCAGATGCAGTCGTCCAAGGGACGGCACGGCAACACTCCTCCCTGCGCCGGCATTACCCGGATCAGGTTCGACGGTCGGGGGCTGTCAGCCCCCCTCTCAGCCCGGTACACCGGGCTCCCGTGGGTTACTTGCTTGTCACCGTACGACAGTTCCGCCGGTCTGCCAAGGGAGCGGCCGCCGGCCGGACACGGCTCCATCGATGGGGTACTTTCTCCGGTCCTGTTCGGAATGTCGCACGCCGTTGCAGAACCGTTACCGGCCGGCATCTTGCCCGACATGGATACACCAGAATTAATTTGTTCAGCGATTCGACAAAATGCCGGTGGGGACGCCCTGGCACGGCCTCCCCGCCGGCTCCATCCGGGACGGTCTTCGGCAGCCGGCCCCCGCGATTCCTGTCCACCGCGACATTGGAGGCGGCGTGTCCCGTTCTCGTCGTACCCGTTTACCACTCACCGCTACCCTGCTCTCCCTAGCGCTCGCCTCGACGACCCTGCTCGGGTCGCCGGCGCAGGCGGCTCCGGCCGCGGCGCAGGTCCCCCCGCGAGACGCGCAGGCCGCGGCTCCGGTCACCCAGGTGGTGCCGAAGGCACCGAAGGCCGCAGCGGCCGACCCCTACTCCGTCCTGGTCTTCTCCAAGACCGCCGGCTTTCGGCACGACTCCATCCCCACCGGCATCGCCGCCATCCAGCAGCTCGGCGCGGCGAACGGGTTCACAGTGGACACCACTGAGGACGGCGCCTCGTTCAACGACGCCAACCTCGCCAAGTACAAGGCCGTGATCTGGCTCTCCACCACCGGTGACGTCCTCGACGCCGACCAGCAGGCGGCCTTCGAGCGCTACGTGCGGGCCGGCGGCGGTTACGCCGGCGTCCACGCCGCCTCGGACACCGAGTACAGCTGGGCCTGGTACGGCGACCTGGTCGGCGCGTACTTCGCCAACCACCCGCAGAACCAGCAGGCCACCGTCAAGGTGGAGGACCACGCCCACCCGTCCACCGCCGAACTGCCGGACCGCTGGTCCCGGTTCGACGAGTGGTACAACTTCCAGACCAACCCCCGGCCGGACGTGCACGTGCTGGCCAGCCTGGACGAGAAGAGCTACACCCCGGGCGCCGGCGCGATGGGCGCCGACCACCCGACCGCGTGGTGCCAGGACTTCGACGGTGGCCGCTCCTGGTACACCGGCGGCGGGCACACCCGGGAGTCGTACGCCGAGCCCGAGTTCCTCAAGCACCTGCTCGGCGGCATCCAGACGGCGGCCGGCGTGGTCGACGCCGACTGCGGCGCCTCGAAGACGTCCAGCTTCGAGAAGGTCACGCTGGACAGCAACACAAGCAACCCGATGGAGCTGGACATCGCCCCCGACGGGCGGGTCTTCTACATCGAGCGCGACGGCCGGGTGCAGATCATCAAGCCCGACACCGGCAGCACCGTCACCGCCGTCGACCTGGACGTCTTCACCGGCAACGAGGACGGCCTCATCGGCATCCGGCTCGACCCGGACTTCGCCACCAACAAGTGGGTGTATCTCTACTACGCCCCGAACGACGGCGTCACCCGCAACCTGCTGTCCCGGTTCACGGTGACCGGCGACACCATCGACCCGGCGAGCGAGAAGCAGGTGCTGCGGGTCGACACCCAGCGCAACACCTGCTGCCACGCGGGCGGCAGCATGACCTTCGACAGCGCCGGCAACCTCTACCTGGCCACCGGTGACAACACCAACCCGTTCGAGTCGAACGCGTACTCGCCGCTCGACGAGCGGCCGGGCCGTCAGGACTACGACTCGCAGCGCACCTCCGCCAACACGAACGACCTGCGCGGCAAGGTGATCCGGATCCACCCGGAGGACGACGGGACGTACACCGTTCCGACCGGCAACCTCTTCGCGCCGGGCACCGAGAAGACCCGTCCCGAGATCTACGCGATGGGCTTCCGCAACCCGTTCCGGATCGGCACCGACCCGAAGACCGACACGCTGTACGTCGGGGACTACGGGCCGGACGCCAACGCGGACAACCCGAACCGGGGCCCCCGCGGTCTGGTCGAGTGGAACGTCGTGACCCCCGGCAACTACGGCTGGCCGTACTGCACCGGGACGAACGAGGCGTACAACGACTACACGTTCCCGTCCGGCCCGAGCGGTCCGAAGTTCGACTGCGCCGCGCCGGTGAACAACTCGCCCAACAACACCGGCCTGACCAACCTCCCGCCGGTCGTCCCGGCCACCGTCGACTACGGCTACGCCGGTGACGCGCGGTACCCGGAGATCGGTGGCGGTGGCGCCCCGATGGGCGGTCCGGCCTACCGGTACGACGCCAACCTCAACTCCACCCGCAAGTGGCCGGCCTACTACGACGGCAAGGCGCTGCTCGGCGAGTGGAACCAGAACAAGATGTACACGATGCAGATGACCGCCGACGGCAAGTCGTTGGTGGACATCAACCAGCTGCTCACCGGTATGCGCATGATCCGGCCGATGGACTTCGAGTTCGGCCCGGACGGCGCGCTCTACCTGATCGAGTGGGGCACGGGCTTCGGCGGCAACAACGACGACTCCGGCATCTACCGGATCGACTACACCGCCGGCGACCGCGCACCGATTGCCGCGGCGTCCGCCAACCCGACCTCGGGGCCGGCGCCGTTGACGGTCGCCTTCTCCAGCGCCGGCTCCCGGGACCCGGACGGCGGCGCGCTCACCTACGCCTGGACCTTCGGCGACGGGCAGACCTCCACCGAGGCCAACCCGACGCACACGTACGCCACGGCGGGCAACTACACCGCCCAGCTCACCGTGACCAACCCGAAGGGCCGTACCGCGGTGGCCAACGTGCCGGTCACCGTGGGCAACACCGCACCGACGGTGAGCATCGAGTTCCCGCCGGACGGTGGCTTCTTCAACTGGGGTGACCAGGTCCGCTACACGGTCAAGGTGACCGACCCCGAGGACGGGCAGATCGACTGCGCCCGGGTGAACCTGCAGGTGCTGCTCGGTCACGACGAGCACGCCCACCCGCTGGAGCAGCACACCGGCTGCACCGGCACCGTCCAGACGTCGCTCGCCTCCGGGCACGGCGCCGAGGCGAACGTGTTCGCGGTCTTCGAGGCCACCTACACCGACAAGGGCGGGGCCGGCGGGTCCGGCGCGCTCACCGGCCGGGACATCGAGATCCTGCAGCCCAAGCAGAAGCAGGCCGAGTACTTCACGGCCACCGGACGGGTGCCGGGCGGCACCGGCGGCGGAGACGCCGGCGTGCAGCGGGAGACCGGGGCCGACACCGCAGGTGGCGGCCAGAACATCGGGTTCATCGAGGACGGCGACTGGTGGTCGATCGTCCCGGCGAACCTGACGAACATCACCGAGATCCGGTTCCGGGCCGCCTCGGCCGCCGCCGGCGGTCGGATCGAGGTCCACGCGGGCGCCGTCGACGGACCGGTCGTGGCCACGGCCACCGTTCCGGCGACCGGCGCGTGGCAGACGTACACGGACGTGAGCGCGCCGGTCACCGGTGCCGCGAGCGGCTCGCTGTACTTCGTGGCCCGCGATCCGAACGGCGGAACGGGTTCCCTGTTCAACGTCAACTGGATGGACTTCGTCGGCCGCGGCGTCACCGAGAACGGGCCGCCGGTGGTCACCGCCACCGCGACCCCGGCCACCGGCACCGTGCCGGTCACCGTCTCCTTCGACGGCACGGCCACCGACGCCGAGGGCGACACCCCGCTGACGTACGCCTGGGACTTCGGTGACGGCGGTACGGCGTCCACCCTGGACGCCAGCCACACGTACACCAGCGTGGGAGCCTTCACGGCCACCCTCACGGTGACCGACAGCAAGGGCGCCAAGTCGTACGCCACGGTGCCGGTGCGGGTGAACGCGCCGGACACGTCCTGCTTCGGGGCGCGTTCGGACGACTTCAACGGCACCAGCCTCGACAAGGGCCGGTGGACCAGCGTGGTCCGGGAGAACCAGCTCTACTCGGTCAGTGGCGGCGCGCTGCGGCTGCCGACCGGGGTCGGTGACCTCTACGGCGCGCGCAACGACGCCACCAACCTGGTGCTCCAGGCGGCTCCGAGCGGCGCCTGGGAGATGACCACCAAGGTCACCCTGCCGGTGACGGCCAACTACCAGCAGGCTGGCCTGCTGGTCTACGGCGACGACGACAACTACGCCAAGCTGGACCTGCTCTACAACGGCAGCCGGCGGGTGGAGTTCATCCGGGAGACGGCCGGAACGCCGCGCAACGACGCTGCCGACAACGCCGCCGCACCGGCGGGTGACACCGTGTACCTGCGGATCACCAGCGACGGGACGAACCTGACCGCGGCCTTCTCGGGCGACGGGCAGACCTTCACCCCGGCCGGCCGGTCGGCCGCGCTCGCCGGCATCACCAACCCGCGGATCGGGGTCTTCGCGCTCAACGGAGGCACCGAGGCACCAGTGGTCGACGCGGCGTTCGACTCGTTCCAGGTCACGCCGGACGCCCCGGCCGGCCCGATCGACCCGTCGGACGAGTTCACCGGCGACACGCTGGACAAGTGCCGGTGGGACGCGATCCTGCGGGAGGACCCGAACGGTTACCGGGTCACCGGTGGCGCGTTGCGGATCGACGTGCCGAACGGTGACATCTACGGCACCAGCAACACCGGGCCGAAGAACTTCATCCTCCAGACCGCGCCCTCGGGCGACTGGACCCTGGAGACGGCTGTCGACGGCAGCCTGCTGAACGAGCAGTACCAGCAGGCCGGTCTGCTCGTGCAGGCGGACGACGACAACTACCTGAAGTTCGACTTCATCGCGGACAACCAGGCCGGCCAGACGGTGACGCGGCGGATCGAGTTCCGCAGCGAGATCGGCGGCGTCGTCCAGAACCCGCAGCCGGAGGCCACAAGCCTCACCTCGGCGGTGTGGCACCTGCGGCTGGCCCGCAGCGGCGACACCTTCACGGCGTCGTACTCGGCCGACGGGACGACCTGGACCACGCTGGAGGCGCTGACCAACAGCGCGGTCGGGGCCACCCCGAAGGTCGGTCTGTTCACCCTCGGCGCCAACCAGACGGCGTCGAAGACGGCCTCGTTCGACTACTTCCGGCTGAGCACCAAGGTGGTCACCGACGAGACCGCTCCGGTGACGACGGCGGCGGTGTCCGGCACCCCCACCGACGGGTGGTACACCGGGCCGGTGACGGTCACCCTGACCGCCGCCGACGAGGCCGGCGGCAGCGGACTGGCCGGTACGGCGTACCAGCTGGACGGGGCCACCACCTGGACCGACTACACCGCTCCGGTGACGGTCAGCGGGGACGGCGAGCACGAGCTGCGATTCCGCTCGACGGACCAGGCGGGCAACGTGGAGTCGACGAAGACCGTCTCGGTCAAGATCGACGCCACCGCGCCGGTCACCACGGCGACGTTCGCTCCGGCGAACGACGCGGGCTGGCACAACGGAACGATCCCGGTGGTGCTGACCTCGACCGACGCCGGTTCCGGAGTCAAGACGGTCGAGTGGTCGCTGGATGGAGGCGCGTGGACGCCGTACTCGAAGCCGGTCGAGGTGACCGGTGACGGGCAGCACGAGCTGCTGTACCGCTCCACCGACAAGGCGGGCAACGCCGAGACGCTCAAGTCGGCGATCCTGAAGATCGACGGCACCAAGCCGACGCTGCTGGTCTCCGGTATCGCCGACGGCCAGCTCTACGGGGACAGCCAGGACGTTCGGGTGTCCTGGCAGGCCGTCGACCCGACCTCGGGCATCGCGACCGTGGTCGGCCAACTGGACGGCAAGGCGTACGCCAGCGGCACCCTGCAGGCCATGTACGAGCTGCCGCTCGGCCTGCACGAGCTGACCGTCACCGCGACCGACAAGGCCGGCAACACGACGACCTCGGCGGTCCGGTTCTTCGTCACCACCTCGTTCCGGGACATGCAGTTCCTGCTGGACCGGTTCAAGGCGACGGGGCGGCTCTCGGCCAAGGCCCACAAGGATCTGACGAACAAGCTCGACGCCGTTCGTAAGGCCGAGGCGGCGGGCAACGACAACAAGGCGCTCAAGGAACTGACCGCATTCCGGAAGCTCGCCGCGGACACCAAGCTGGTGACCGAGGCGGAGATCCGGGACGTGCTGATCCGCGACGCCGACGCCATGACGGTGCGGCTCGGCGGAACGCCGGCCAGCAACGCCGGGGTCAAGGCGAACGACGGCAAACCCGTCAAGGGTGCCGGGCGACTGAGTGGCGACGTCACCCGGCTCGCTCCGGGCCGCCAGCTCTGATCCGACGAGGCCCCTCCCCGACGCCACGGTGTCGGGGAGGGGCCTCCCTCATCCGTAGTGAGGAGATGTCCGTGACGGGTATCCGCAAGGTGGTCGCCGCCGTGTTCGCCGGACTGGCCCTGACCCTGTTCGCCGCGGTCCCGGCGGCCGCCCAAGCCGACAAACTCAAGCTGACGGTGGCCGGCGACGGCGCCGAGGGGGTCACCATCCAGGCCACCTACACCGATGGCCGCCGGCTGGACCAGCTGGTGCGGTTGGTGCTCACCGCCACCGGCCCGGACGGGCAGCGGGTCGGGCCGGTGCAACTGGAGCCACAGCCCGAGGGACAGGGCTTCTACAGCAGCGGCCCGGTGCTCTCCACCGGCACGTGGAAGGTGACGGTGAACTCCCCCGCTCCGCTGCAGGGCAAGGCCACCGCCACGGTGCAGGCCCGGGCGGCGCAGTCACCTCCGGCCCCCAGACCGGTCGCGGTGACCGCGGACGGGACCGGCGACCGCGGGGCGGGCGCCGGCTGGTGGCCGTTCGCGGCGGCCGGCCTCGTGCTGGTCGCCGCGGCGATGGGGGCGGCCATGCTGTTCGGCCGCCGCCGCACCTGGACGCCGAACGACTGACCGACCGGCGCTCCGGCGCCACTGAAACGACCGGGCCGGGCCGCGACGAGCGGCCCGGCCCGGTGTCGTTCAGGCGACCACGCGCCCGCCGCGCTCAGAGGATGGCGCGCAGCGCCGCCAGGTCGTCGTCGCTGGGCTCCCAGGTGCCGGCGGCGGCGTTCGCGTACACCTGCTCGGGCGTGGTGGCGCCGGCGATCACCGAGGTCACCGCCGGCTGGGCGGCCAACCCGCCGATCGCCACCTGGAGCATGGTCAGACCCCGCTCGGCCGCGTACGCCTCGATCGCCTCGATGGTGTCCCAGTCGGCCGCGGCGAGCCGGTCGGCGTACCGGCCACCGCCGGAGAGCCGGCTGCCGGCCGGCGGCTGCCCGCTGCGCTTGTACTTGCCGGTGAGCAGGCCGTTGGCGAGCGGGAAGAACGGCAGCATGCCGAGGCCGAACCGCTCGCAGGCCGGGATCACCTCGGCCTCCACGGACCGCTCCAGCAGGCTGTAGTGGTTCTGCGCGCTGATGAAGCGGGACCGGCCGTTGGACGAGGCGACCCAGTCGGCGTCGGCGATCTGCCAGCCGGCGAAGTTGGAGTTGCCCAGGTAGCGGACCTTGCCGTCGCGGACCAGATCGTCGAGGGCCGCGAGGGTCTCGTCGATCGGGGTGCCCGGGTCGGGCTCGTGCATCTGGTACAGGTCGATGTGGTCGGTGCCGAGCCGGCGCAGCGACGCCTCCACCGCGCGGGCGATGTACCGCCGCGAACCCCGGGCGCCGAAGTCCGGACCGTTGAGGCCGTTCATGTCCATGCCGAACTTGGTGGCCACCACCACGTCGTCCCGGCGTCCCTTGAGCGCCTGCCCGAGCAGCTCCTCGGAGCCGCCCTGCGGCTCGCCGTAGATGTCGGCGGTGTCGAAGAGGTTGATCCCGACGTCAAGGGCGGCGTCCACGACCGCGCGGGTGCCATCGAGGTCGAGCTTGCGGCCGAAGTTGTTGCAGCCGATCCCGACGACGGACACCACGAGCCCGGAGTCGCCCAGCCGGCGATAGGTCATCTCAGTCACGAGATCCACCCTATGCCGGCCGGACGCACCGCCGCCCGGTGACCGCTCAGCCCACGTCCCAGACCGGCTCCGGGGTCTCCACCACCTCGCTGTCGCCCCGGAACAGCACGAACCGGTCGAAGGAGCGGGTGAACCACCGGTCGTGGGTGACCGCCACCACCGTCCCCTCGAACGCGTTCAGGCCCGCTTCCAGCGCCTCGGCGCTGGCCAGGTCGAGGTTGTCGGTGGGCTCGTCGAGCAGCAGCAGGGTCGCGCCGGACAGCTCCAACAGCAGCACCAGGAACCGGGCCTGCTGCCCGCCGGAGAGCGTGCCGAAGCGCTGGTCGCCCTGCCCGGCCAGCTCGTAGCGGCTGAGCACCCCCATCGCCGCGTGCCGGTCCATCCCGGTGCGGTGCTCGTCACCCCGCCACAGGATCTCGACGAGCGTCTTGCCCATCAGCTCCGGTCGGTCGTGGGTCTGCGAGAAGTGGCCGGGGCGGACCCGGGCGCCGAGCCGGGCGGTGCCGTCGTGCGTCACCGGGGCGAGCGCGCCCGCCCCGTCGACCGGTCCGTTCGCCGGGTCGGGATCGGTGCCACCCCGGGCCAGCAGCCGCAGGAAGTGCGACTTGCCGGTGCCGTTGGCGCCGAGCACCGCCACCCGGTCGCCGTACCAGATCTCCAGGTCGAAGGGGAAGGTCAGGCCGTCCAGCTCCAGCTGGTCGCAGACGACCGCGCGCTTGCCGGTTCGCCCGCCGGTCAGCCGCATCCGGATGTCCTGGTCCTTCGGCGGTACGGGCGGCGGCCCGGCCTCCTCGAACTTGCGCAACCGGGTCTGCGCGGCCTGGTAGCGCGAGGCCAACCCGTCGTTGTACGCGGCCTTCTGCTTGTACATCAGCATCAGCTCGCGCAGCTTCTGGTGCTCCTCGTCCCAGCGCCGGCGCAGCTCGTCGAGACGGGCGTGCCGGGCCACCCGCGCCTCGTACCAACTGGCGAAGCCACCGGGATGCACCCAGGCGCTGCCGCCCTCCACGGCCACCACCCGGGCGGCGCTCTGGGCCAGCAGCTCGCGGTCGTGCGAGACGTAGAGCACCGACTTGGTGGACTCGCGCAGCCGCGCCTCCAGCCAGCGCTTGCCGGGCACGTCGAGGAAGTTGTCCGGTTCGTCGAGCAGCAGCACCTCGTCCGGGCCGCGCAGCAGCAACTCCAGGGCGAAGCGCTTCTGCTGGCCGCCGGAGAGGGTACGCACCGGCCGGTCCCGTACGGCGTCCCACGGCTGGTTGAGCACGATGGTCGCGACGGTGTCGAAGAGCACCTCGGCGTCGTACCCGCCGGCCTCGCCCCAGGCGCCGAGCGCGTCGGCGTACGCCAGCTGGGCCTTTCCGGCGGCGCTGCTGAACTTGCCGCGGACCTCGGCCGCCCGCATGGCCGTCTCGGTCTCGGCGAGCCGGCGGCCGGCGTCGCGCAGCGGTGGCGGGGCGAGCGACAGCGCCAGGTCGGCCAGCGTCGTCTCGTCGCCGATCATGCCGATGAACTGGCGCATCACGCCCAGCCCGCCGGCCCGCGCGACCGTGCCGGTACGCACCGGCAGGTCACCGGCGACCATCCGCAGCAGGGTCGTCTTTCCCGCGCCGTTCGGCCCGACCAGGGCGACCTTGGCGCCCTCACCGACCCGGAACGACACGTCGGCGAAGAGTTCCCGACCGTCGGGCAGGATGTGCCCGACCGCTGCCACGTCCACGTATCCCACGCCGGGATCCTGCCCCAGCCAGGGCCGGGAGGGACATCCAATTACCGGGTGACCCGCAGCACCCGGAAGCCCTTCTGGCTGGCGTGCCGCTCGACCTGCCAACCCTGGTCGACGATCCAGCGGTGCAGCGAGTCGCCGCCGAGGTGGCGGGCGACGACCAGCCAGCCGACGCCGTCCGGGGCGAGTCGGGGCAGCCAACGCAGCAACAGCTCGTGCAACTCGTCCTTGCCGATGCGGATGGGCGGGTTGGACCACAGCTGCGCGAACCGGAGGTCCGCCGGCACGTCGTCCGGTGCGCTGACCCGGACCCGGTCGGCGGCGCCGATCCGGGCCGCGTTGACGGCGGTCAGTTCGCGGGCGCGGGCGTTGACGTCGACCGCCCAGACGGTGCTCGCCGGTGCCACGTCGGCCAGCACGCAGGCGATCGGGCCGAACCCGCAGCCGAGGTCGAGCAGGTCACCGGTGGTGTCGGCGGCGGGCAGCTCGGCCTTGCGCAGGAGCACCGCCGTGCCGGGGTCGAGGCGGCTGGCGGAGAAGACGCCGCCGGCCGAGACGAGCTGGTAGTCGCGGTCGGCGACAGAGAACTCGACTTCGCGCGCCGGCGCGTCGCTGGCGGGCTGCGCGGTGAAGTAATGGTCGCCGGTCACGCCGGCAATTCTCGCACCGGCCCGGGTCGGCCACGACACGGCCCACAGCCGCATTTCCCAATATTACCCCCTAAAGGGACAATGGCTCCTACTCTAGGCGACATGGTGTATCGGTACGAGTCCGAAGAGGACGCATTCGAGGACCCGGAGCCCGGCTCCGACCTGGCCGTGCTCGGCGCCGGTCCGCCTCCGCCGGCCGGCCCCTCACCGTCCCGGTTTCCCGCTCCGTCGCTGCCCCGACCCAACCAGCTGATGCTGCCGTCGACCCAGCCGCCGCCGGTCACCCGCGTCAGCACCCCGGTCGCGGCCCCCCGCAGCCAGGTCTACACCTCGGCCCAGCCGGTGGAGCCGCCCGCGCGGCGCGGCGGCGGGCGACTCTGGCAGGTGCTGGTCGGCGGTGCGGCCGTCCTGGTCCTGCTCGCGCTCTGCGGTCTGGGCGCCGCCGCGCTGCTGGTGGACAACAAGCCGGCGCCACAGGCCACCCCGACGTACCAGCCGAACGTCGCCGCGTCCGCTTCCGCGCAGCGGCAGGATCTCGACTCGCGGGACACCGACCAGGCGCCGCTCACCGCGAAGGAACTCTTTCCCGGCAAGGAGTTGAAGCTCGCCGACGGCCAGCCCGCCTACGAGATCCTCAAGACGCACTCCAGCGGCAGTTGCGCCGTCGCCGCCACCGACGAGGTGGCCGACCTGCTGGTCCGGCTCGGCTGCAACCAGGTCGTCCGGGCGACGTTGCGGGCTCCCGGCGGCGACCACCTGGTCACCGCCGGCCTGTTCAACCTCACCGACAAGGTCAGCGCCGAACGGGCCCGGGACCGGATCCGGCAACTCCTCGACGACCGGCAGGGCCGGTTCCGGGGGCTGTCCGCCGGCGACGACGCGGATGTCCTGGCCACCGCCCCGGCACGGGTCGGCTGGCAGGTCCGGGGCCACTACCTGGTGTACGCGCTGGTGGTCCGCGCGGACGGAGCCGCGGTCAAGTCCGGCGACACCAAGATCCGGGAGATCCTGTTCGACATGATCGAGGCGCACCTCAGCCGAGGCGTCCTGCAACGGCGGGCCGACAGCCGCACGGCCGGACAACCAACGGCAGCGCCGACCGAGAGCGGCGGAACCCAGAGCGGCAGCAGCAGCGGCGACGGCGAACTGCCCGGAGACTGATCCGCGCCTCCGCCCGACCGGTGTGCCGCCGACCGGTGGCACACCCGTCGTCGTCCGCTGCCGCCGTCGTCAGCCTTCTCGACGGGCGGACGAGGTCGCGGCCGCCGTTGTCAGCCCTCGACGGGCACGCGCAGGCGGCGGGTCAGGTCGGCGCGGCGGGCGTAGTCGGCCGGGTCGGCCGGGTAGCCGACCGCGACCAGGGTGAGCCCGTGCGCCGGGGCCACCGTCACCTCGCTGGAACGCTCCTGCCGGTCGAGCAGGCTGCCCGGCCACTGGACCGCCCGACGGCCGTCGCCGGCCGCGAGCATCGCCCCCACGAGGCTGCGGACCATCGCCTGGCAGAACGCGTCCGCCTGCACGGTGGCGACCAGGATGCCGTCCGGGTCGCGCCGCCAGTCCAGCCGGGTCACCTCGCGCAGCGTCGTCGCGTTCTCCTTGCGCCGGCAGTACGCGGCGAAGTCGTGCTCACCGACCAGACCGGCCGCGGCGGCGTTCAGGGCGGCCAGGTCCAGCGGTCGCGGCCAGGCCAGCACCTCGTGCCGGCGTAGCGGCTCGGCGCCGTACGGGGCGTCGGTCACCCGGTACTCGTAGCGCCGGAAGGTGGCCGAGAACCGGGCGTCGAAGTCGGCCGGCACCTCCGACATCGCCCGTACCCGCACGTCGGTGGGGAGCAGCCGCGCGAGCCGGCGCAGCAGCCGTCCGTCGTGCTGCCGCCACACCTCGGCGGGGAGGTCCAGGTGGCAGACCTGCCCGGTGGCGTGCACCCCCGCGTCGGTGCGACCCGCGACGGTCAGACCGGTCGCCGTGCCCGCGCCGAGGACCAGGTCCAGGGTCTCGACGAGCACCCCGGCGACGGTCCGCCGGGTCGGCTGGGGCGCCCAGCCGGAGAAACCGGCGCCGTCGTACGAGACGTCCAACCGCAGCCGGATCCGCTCGTCCACCTCGTACCTCCTGTTACGGGTCGGGCCCGGCACCCCGATGGGGGTGCCGGGCCCGACGTTGCCCTTGATCAGGCCTTGTTCTCGGTGGCCTCGTCGCTGTCCTCGCGGGCGGCGTCGGTGTCACCGGACGCCGACGCCGGCGCCTCGGAGTCCTGGTCGGCCGGGGCCGACTGCGGGGCCTCCTCGGCCGGGGCGAGCGCCTCGACCTTGTCCTGCTGCGCGGCCTTGCGGGCGGCGGTCTTCTTGTTCACCTTCGGCTCGGCGACCTGAAGCTCCTCCACCAGCTCGATGATGGCCATCGGCGCGTTGTCACCCTTGCGCGGACCGGTCTTCACGATCCGGGTGTAACCGCCGGGGCGGTTGGAGTACCGGGGCGCGATCTGGTCGAACAGGGCGTAGACAACGTCCTTGTCCTTGACGACACCCAGCACCCGCCGCCGCGAGGCGAGGTCACCGCGCTTGGCCTTGGTGATGAGCTGCTCGGCCAGCGGACGCAGCCGGCGGGCCTTCGTCTCGGTGGTCTGGATCTTGCCGTGCTGGAACAGCGCGGTCGCCAGGTTGGCGAGCATCAGCCGCTCGTGCGAGGGGCTGCCGCCGAGGCGGGGGCCCTTGGTGGGCGTGGGCATTTTTGGTGCTCCTCAGTTGTGGCGGCAGCGCGGACTAGAGCTGCTCGGTCTCGCGGTAGTCGTCGGTGTCGTAGTCGGCCTCGCCGAAGGTGTCCACGACGTGCGCCGGGTCGAAGTTCGGAGCCGAGTCCTTCAGCCCGAGACCCATCCCGGCGAGCTTCATCTTGACCTCGTCGATCGACTTCTGACCGAAGTTGCGGATGTCGAGGAGGTCGGCCTCGGTACGCCCGATGAGCTCACCAACGGAGTTGATGCCCTCGCGCTTGAGGCAGTTGTAGGAGCGGACGGTGAGGTCCAGCTCCTCGATCGGCAGAGCGAGGTCCGCCGCCAGCTGGGCGTCCTGCGGGGACGGCCCGATGTCGATGCCCTCGGCGGTCTCGTCCAGCTCCCGGGCCAGCCCGAACAGCTCCACGAGCGTCGAACCGGCGGAGGCCAGCGCGGTACGCGGGCCCATCGACGGCTTGGTCTCGACGTCGATGATGAGCCGGTCGAAGTCGGTGCGCTGCTCGACGCGGGTCGCCTCGACGCGGTAGGTCACCTTCAGCACCGGCGAGTAGATCGAGTCGACCGGGATACGGCCGATCTCGGCGCCGGACTGCTTGTTCTGTGCAGCCGTCACGTAGCCCCGGCCCCGCTCGACGGTCAGCTCCATGTCGAGCCGGCCCTTGCCGTTGAGGGTCGCGAGCTTGAGGTCCGGGTTGTGCACCGAGACGCCGGCCGGGGGCTGGATGTCGCCCGCCGTCACGTCGCCCGGGCCCTGCTTGCGCAGGTACATGCTGACCGGCTCGTCGTGCTCGGAGCTGACGCACAGCTCCTTGATGTTCATGACGAGCTCGACCACGTCCTCCTTGACACCGGGGATCGTGGTGAACTCGTGCAGCACGCCGTCGATCTTGATCGAGGTGACCGCCGCACCCGGGATCGACGACAGCAGCGTGCGCCGCAGCGAGTTGCCCAGGGTGTAGCCGAAGCCCGGCTCGAGCGGCTCGATGGCGAACCGCGACCGGGTCTCGTTGATCGACTCCTCGGAGAGGGAGGGTCGCTGGCTGATGAGCATGTTGTCTCTTCTCTTCCAGGACGCCCGCTATTTGACGTCCACGACACAAACTGTTCCGGTGGCCCGCCCCGAAGGGCGGGCCACCGCAACGAGCCCGACTACTTGGAGTAGAGCTCGACGATCAACTGCTCCTGGACCTGCGTGTCGATGACCTGCCGGGCCGGGAGGGAGTGCACGAGCACCTTCATCTGGCTGGGGATTGCCTCCAGCCAGGCCGGCACCGTCTTCGAACCGGCCTGAGCCTGCGCCACCACGAACGGGGTGAGCTCCTTGCTCTTGCCCCGGACCTCGATGATGTCGTGCTCCTTGACGCGGTACGACGGGATGTCGACCTTCTTGCCGTTCACCATGAAGTGACCGTGCTTGACCAGCTGGCGGGCCATGTCCCGCGAGTGGGCGTAGCCGGCCCGGTAAACGACGTTGTCCAGCCGCGACTCGAGGATCTGCAGGAGGACCTCACCGGTCTTGGCCTGCTTGCCAACGGCTTCCTCGTAGTAGCCACGGAACTGCTTCTCCAGCACGCCGTAAACGCGGCGGGCCTTCTGCTTCTCGCGGAGCTGGAGCAGGTACTCCGTCTCCTTGGTGCGGCCGCGGCCGTGCTGCCCGGGCGGGAACGGCCGGGACTCGAACGGGCACTTCGGGCCATCGCACTTGCTGCCCTTGAGGAACAGCTTCATCTTCTCCCGCCGGCAACGGCGGCAGTCAGCACCGGTGTAACGAGCCATCTCTCTCTACCTCTCAGACCCGACGACGCTTAGGCGGACGGCATCCGTTGTGCGGCTGCGGGGTGACGTCGGCGATCTGGCCGACCTCCAGCCCGACGGCCTGCAGCGAACGGATCGCGGTCTCCCGGCCGGAGCCGGGGCCCTTGACGAACACGTCGACCTTGCGCATGCCGTGCTCCATGGCCCGACGCGCGGCGGCCTCGGCGGCCAGCTGCGCGGCGAACGGAGTCGACTTGCGGGAGCCCTTGAAGCCCACCTGGCCCGCGGAGGCCCAGGAGATGACCGCACCGGTCGGGTCCGTGATGGACACGATGGTGTTGTTGAAGGTGCTCTTGATGTGCGCCTGCCCGTGGGCGACGTTCTTGCGTTCCTTGCGCCGGACCTTCTTGACAGCGGCTCCGGCACGAGCCTTCGGTGGCATAAGTCTGTGCGCTCCTAGTTGACTTTCCGGATTGGGTTGCGGCCCGCCCTACCTCGGCGGCGGCCGACCCCGTCATCCGGTTAAGAACTACTTCTTGCCGGGCTTCTTCTTGCCGGCGACGGTCCGCTTCGGGCCCTTGCGGGTCCGTGCATTGGTCTTGGTCCGCTGGCCACGCACGGGCAGGCCCCGGCGGTGCCGGATGCCGGCGTAGCAGCCGATCTCGACCTTGCGGCGGATGTCAGCGGCGACCTCGCGGCGCAGGTCGCCTTCAACCTTGTAGTTGCCCTCGATGTGGTCGCGGAGCTGCACGAGCTCCTCGTCCGTGAGGTCCCGAGCGCGCTTGTCCGGCGAGATGCCGGTGGCGGCGAGTGTCTCCAGGGCGCGGGTGCGACCGACCCCGAAGATGTAGGTGAGCGCGATCTCCATCCGCTTCTCGCGGGGGAGATCCACGCCGACTAGACGTGCCATGTGCGGGCGTACTCCTCGTGATGTGTGGCGGAGGTGTGGACCCGTCCCACCCCGCTACCGGCCGTCCCGTCTTTCCGACGCTGTCAGCGCCGGCGACCGGGATCGGTCGCTGCCCGAGCGGGCCCCGGCCTCCGACCGGGGGTCAGCCACGAAGAAGTACGTCTCGCGGCTGGGACGAGCATGTGTGATGTGTGTGTCGCTGAGGAACTGCCCGGACCAACGCCACCCGGCCGTGTTCCGACCGGACGGGCTGAGTCAGCCCTGGCGCTGCTTGTGGCGCGGGTCGCTGCAGATGACCATGACCCGGCCGTGCCGGCGGATAACCCGGCACTTGTTGCAGATCCTCTTGACGCTCGGCTTGACCTTCACGGTTGCCTTACTTCCCATCTGGCCCGGGGACGCGCGATGCGCGAGACCGGACGTCGAAGACGGACACGGGACTTCCCGGCCGACGTCAGGACTACTTGTAGCGGTAGACGATGCGCCCGCGGGTCAGGTCGTACGGCGAGAGTTCGACGACGACCCGGTCCTCCGGCAGGATGCGGATGTAGTGCTGCCGCATCTTGCCGCTGATGTGAGCCAACACCTTGTGGCCGTTCGCGAGCTCCACCCGGAACATGGCGTTCGGCAGGGGCTCGATGACCCGACCCTCGATCTCAATGGCTCCGTCTTTTTTCGGCATGTCCTCCGCTGTCCTGACGTCGATTGCTCCGGGCGGCCCACAACGTCTTACACGGGAAACTGACCAAGATCAGAAGCCCGCGCCAGCCGCGGCTCCAGGTCCCACCGAAGCGCAGGGTGGGCATGCCGGAGTGGACGCTGTGCGCCGAACAGAAAGTGTACGCCGGCCTGCGCGCCGTCGCCAAACCGGCCACCCACCGCAGCCTCGCGTCGGCCCCCGCTCCCCCACCCGGCCCTCGGATGATCTTCGCGGAGCCGCGCCCCACCGAATATCGATCATGAGGTTGTCGAGGCGAAACACCGCGATCGACGACACCAAGTCCATGATCATCGGGGTGGGTCAGGTTTCAGGCCCGGGGTCTTCCGGCCCGTCGGTGCGCAGCTCCCGGCGGCGCTCACGCTTGGCCCGCTTACGCTCACGCCGACGCTCCCGCTCGATCGCCTGCCGGCGCGGCTCTCCCCCGGCCAGCCCGCCGACCGTCCGGAGCAGCAGCACCACGCCCCAGGGCCCGGCCACCCACGCCGGCCAGAAGTAGAGCAGTTCCTGGCTCAGCAGCGAGGTCACGCCCCAGATGATCACCACGATGGCGATCACCCTCACGTACGGCAGCCAGACCTCGACCAGCCAACGATTGACGTGGCCGTGCGCGAGCGGGCCGACGGGCGGCTCAGCCGGCGCGCTGGCCGGCCGCAGGGCCGAATGCTCCGGGGGCGTGACCGGGGGTAGATCGGTGAGCAGGGCGTCCAGCTCGGCGTACGTGCGCGCCGCGTAGGCCCGCTGCACCCGCTCGTCGTACTCGTGCAGGTCCAACCGCCCCTCGCCGAGGGCGGCCCGTAGCCGGTCGGCAACCACCTCGCGGTCCGCGTCCGCGGCTCGCATCCCGTCGCGCCCGTCCATGCCGGCAAGCATGCCACCGCCACGCCAGTCAGCCCGACCTCGAACATCGGTTGATCATGAAGTTATTGCCAGCCGCACCGGCGTGTCAGGGCAATAACTTCATGATCAACCGGCGAGGTGGGTCAGGGGGTTGTGGTTTCTGCGGGTTGGCGGGCGGTGACCAGGTCGCCCAGGCGGGCGCGGCCCCCGTCGAAGGCCGTGAGCACCCACACGCCGTCGGGCAACAGCGCCATCGAGTGCTCGACGTGCGCCGCGACCGAACCGTCCCGGGTGACGACCGTCCAACCGTCGGCCAGTTCGACCGTACGCGGGGACGCCATGGTGATCATGGGCTCGATCGCCAGCGCCATGCCGGGGACCAGACGCGGCCCCTTGCCCGGCCGGCCGTGGTTGAGCACGTGCGGGTCCTGATGCATCTCGGTGCCGATGCCGTGGCCACCGTAGCCGTCGACGATGCCGTACCGGCCGCCCTTGCGGACCGCCGTCTCCACGGCGTACGAGATGTCGGTGAGCCGCCCCTTGCCGCTGGCCGCTCCGCGCGCTGCGGCGGCGATGCCCGCCCACATCGCGTCCTCGGCGACCTCGGCCATCTTGAGCAGCGCCGGGTCGACGTCGCCCACCCCGACGGTGATAGCGGAGTCCCCGTGCCACCCGTTGAGCACCGCGCCGCAGTCGATCGAGATGAGGTCGCCGTCGGCGAGCACCTGCTCCGGCGAGGGGATGGCGTGCACGATCTGCTCGTTGACCGACGAGCAGATCGACGCCGGGAAGCCGTGGTAGCCCTTGAAGGACGGGACGGCGCCCGCCTCGCGGATCGTCGACTCGGCGATGGCGTCCAGGTCCGCCGTGCTCACGCCGGGGGCCACCGCCTCGCGCATCCGGCGCAGGGCCTCGGCGACCACGAGCCCGGCGGCGCGCATCTTCTCGATCTGGTCAGGGGTCTTCAGCTGGATGTCCAGCTGGGGACGACGCATGGAGCGGTTACCTTTCGTGGCCATTCAGCGGGGCACGTCTGGCGTACCCCGCTGTTCGCACTCTATCCGCCGCGGCGCGGGGAGAACCTCAGCCGCCGTACGACCGCAGGGCGTCGATGGCCCGGGTGGTGACGTCCTCCACCGGGCCGGTGGCGTCGATCCCGACCAGCTTGCCCTGGGCGCCGTAGTAGTCGACCAGGGGCGCGGTCTTCTCGCTGTACTCCCGCAGGCGGGTGGCGATGGTCTCCGGCTTGTCGTCGTCGCGCTGGAACAGCTCGGCGCCGCACCGGTCACAGATGCCCGGCCGGGTGGTGGCGTCGAACTCGACGTGCCAGATCTTGCCGCAACCCCGGCAGGTGCGCCGGCCGGAGAGCCGCCGGATCACCTCGTCGTCGTCGACCACCAGCTCCAGGACCAGATCCAGGGCGGTGCCCAGATCGGCGAGGAGCTTGTCCAGAGCGGCGGCCTGCGGAGTCGTCCGCGGGAAGCCGTCGAGCAGAAAGCCCTCGCTGGCGTCCGGCTCGGCCAGCCGGTCCCGGACCATGTTGATGGTGACCTCGTCCGGAACCAGCTCACCTGCGTCCATGTAACGCTTCGCCTCGACGCCGAGCGGCGTGCCCTGGGTGACGTTCGAGCGGAAGATGTCTCCGGTCGAGATCTTGGGTACCGACAGGTGCGCGGCGACGAACTCTGCCTGCGTGCCCTTACCCGCACCCGGCGGGCCAACCAGAACGAGTCTCATCTACCGCAGGAACCCTTCGTAGTTCCGCTGCATGAGTTGGCTCTCGATCTGCTTCACGGTCTCCAGACCGACGCCGACCATGATGAGCACAGCGGTGCCACCGAACGGGAAGTTCTGATACTGCTGGCTGTCCAGCCAGATGAAGAAGAAGTTCGGCAGGATGGAGATGATGCCGAGGTAGAGCGCGCCCGGCAGGGTGATCCGGCTGAGGATGAAGTCCAGGTAGTCGGCCGTCGGCTTGCCCGGCCGGATACCCGGCACGAACCCGCCGTACTTCTTCATGTTGTCCGCGACCTCGGTCGGGTTGAACGTGATCGAGACGTAGAAGTACGTGAAGAAGATGATCAGCAGGAAGTAGACCGAGATGTAGATCGGGCTGTTCGGAGCGACCAGGTTGTTCTGGATCCACGCCTGGACCTTGCCCGGGTCGTTCTGGTCGAAGAACTGGAGCGCCAGCTGCGGGAGGTACAGCAGCGACGAACCGAAGATGACCGGGATGACACCCGCCTGGTTGACCTTCAGCGGGATGTAGGTCGAGGTGCCGCCGTACATCCGCCGGCCGATCATCCGCTTGGCGTACTGCACCGGGATCCGGCGCTGCGCCTGCTCGATGAAGGTGACCGCGGTGATGACCACCAGAACCAGCGCGATGACCAGGGCGAACTTGCCCCAGCCCTGGCTGGTCTTGATCTGCCAGCCCTCGCCGGGCAGCCGGGCCGCGATCGAGGTGAAGATCAGAACGGACATGCCGTTGCCGACGCCCCGGTCGGTGATCAGCTCACCGAGCCACATGACCATGCCCGTGCCGGCGGTCATGGTGATCACCAGGATGGACAGGGTCAGCCAGTCCGGGATGCCGGTGCCCTCGGGGATGATCGGGAACTGGTCGCAGCGGTTCTGGAACAGCTGCCCCGAGCGGGCCAGCGCCACGAACGCCGAGGCCTGCAGCACGCCGAGACCGAGGGTCAGGTAGCGGGTGTACTGCGTGATCTTCGCCTGGCCGGCCTGGCCCTCCTTGCGGAGCTGCTCCAGGCGCGGAATCACGACGGTCAGCAGCTGCAGGATGATCGACGCGGTGATGTAGGGCATGATGCCCAACGCGAAGACCGAGAGCTGGAGCAGCGCCCCGCCGGAGAAGAGGTTGAGCAGATTCAGCGGGCCCGTCGTCTGCCCGGAGATGGAGTCGAGGCACTTCTGCACGTTGCCGTACGAGACGCCCGGGCTGGGGAGCGTGGCACCCAGCCGGTAGACCGCGATGATGCCTACTGTGAACAGCAGCTTCTTGCGCAGGTCAGGCGTACGGAACGCACTGAGAAAGGCGGACAGCAACTTCTTCCTCCTGCGCGAGGCGGGCCGCCGGTGATCCCTGGCGGGTGGGGGTGGATCACGGGCGAGTGCCCGCAATCCATGGCTGGGATGGGACTCTAACAGCCCTGTCCCGCTCCGGGCAGGTGTGCCCGGCTACATAAACCGAATCCGATGTTACCGGGCGCACACGCCCCAGGCAGACCTAGGCGCCCGCCAGTTACTCACAACTGACGGGCGCCGAGGTCGTACGCCTTACAGCTCGGTGACGGAGCCACCGGCGGCGGCGATCTTCTCCTTGGCCGACGCGCTGAACGCGTGCGCCGACACCTGGAGCGCCACCCCGCCGAGGTCCCCGGTGCCGAGGACCTTGACCGGCTGGCCCTTGCGGACCGCGCCGGCCTCGACCAGCTCGAGCGGGCCAACCTGGCCGCCGTTCGGGAACAGCTCGGCGAGCCGGTCCAGGTTGACCACCTGGAAGACCACCTTGAACTTGTTCTTGAAGCCCTTCATCTTCGGCAGGCGCATGTGGATGGGCATCTGCCCACCCTCGAACGCCGCCGAGATGTTCTTGCGGGCCTTGGAGCCCTTCGTACCGCGACCAGCGGTCTTGCCCTTGGAACCCTCACCACGACCCACACGGGTCTTCGCGGTCTTCGAACCGGGCGCCGGGCGCAGGTGGTGCACCTTGATCGTCATTACTCGACCTCCTCGACCTTCACGAGGTGGCTCACAGTGAAGATCATGCCGCGGATCTCGGGCCGGTCCTCCTTGACCACCACGTCGTTGATCCGCTTGAGACCGAGCGAACGCAGCGACTCACGCTGGTTGTGCTTGGTCCCGATACCGGACCGGAGCTGGGTGACCTTCAGGCGTGCCATCAGCGCGCCACCCCCGCACGCGACGCCAGCATGGCGGCCGGCGCGACGTCCTCCACCGGCAGACCACGACGCGCCGCGACCTGCTCGGGGGACTCAAGCCCCTTCAGGGCCGCCACGGTGGCGTGCACGATGTTGATCGGGTTCGACGAGCCGAGGCTCTTGGAGAGCACGTCGTGGATCCCGGCGCACTCCAGCACGGCACGCACCGGACCGCCGGCGATGACACCCGTACCGGCCGAGGCCGGCTTGAGCAGCACGACGCCAGCGGCGTCCTCACCCGTCACCGGGTGCGGGATCGACTGACCGATCCGCGGAACCTTGAAGAAGTGCTTCTTGGCCTCCTCGACACCCTTGGCGATCGCCGCGGGCACCTCCTTGGCCTTTCCGTAGCCCACGCCGACCGTGCCGTCGCCGTCGCCCACGATCACCAGGGCGGTGAAGCTGAAGCGACGACCACCCTTCACGACCTTGGCGACGCGGTTGATCGCGACGACCCGCTCAAGGTGCGGGGTCTTCTCGACGGGCGCGTTTCCGCGGCCGCCCTCACGGCGGTTGTCGCGGCGACCACCCTCGTTGCCACCGGACCCGCCGCCACGGCGCTGTTGACCTGGCATCAGCAGCCTTCCTTATCTCTCGTGACGGGGTTGTTAGAACTCGAGCCCGGCTTCGCGGGCGGCGTCGGCAAGCGCGGCGACTCGCCCCGCGTACCGGTTGCCACCGCGGTCGAAGACGACCTTGGAGACGCCGGCGGCCTTGGCCCGCTCGGCGAGCAGGGCGCCCACCTTGCCGGCGAGGGCGCTCTTGTCGCCCTCCGTACCGCGCAGCGAGGAGTCCAGGGTCGACGCCGACGCCAGGGTGTGGCCCTTGGTGTCGTCGACGATCTGGGCAACCATGTGCCGCAGCGAACGGGTGACGACCAGGCGCGGACGCTCGGCCGTACCGCTGACGTTCTTGCGGACGCGGAAGTGCCGACGCGCACGCCCAACGGCGCGCTTGGCGGCGACGCCGCGGCGGCGCTTGAGCAGCGTGGCGCTCACTTCTTACCTGCCTTTCCAGCCTTCGCGTTGCTGGGGCGGATGACCTCGCCCATTACTTCTTACCTGCCTTGCCGGCCTTGCGGCGGATGACCTCGCCCTGGTACTTCACGCCCTTGCCCTTGTAGGGCTCCGGCGGACGGATCTTCCGGATGTTGGCGGCGACCTCACCGACCTGCTGCTTGTCGATGCCGGCCACGTGGAACAGGGTCGGCCGCTCCACCGTGAAGGTGATGCCCGCCGGCGCGGGAACGACCACCGGGTGCGAGAACCCGAGCGCGAACTCGAGGTCCGAACCCTTGGCGGTGACCCGGTAACCGGTGCCGGCGATCTCCAGGCTCTTGCGGTAGCCCTCGGTCACGCCGACGATCATGTTGGCGACCAGGGTACGGCTCAGGCCGTGCAGCTCCTTGGCCTTGCGCTCGTCGTTCGGGCGGTTGACGTTCAGCTGCCCGTCCTCCGCACGCTCGATCGTGATCGGGTCGGCGATCGTGTGCTGGAGCTCGCCCTTCGGGCCCTTGACCTTGACGGTCTGCCCGTCGATCGTGATGTCGACGCCGGCTGGTACCGGGATCGACTTACGTCCAATTCGCGACATTTCTACCAGTCTCCCGTTACCAGACGAAGGCGAGGACTTCCCCGCCAACACTCCGCTTGCGGGCCTGCCGGTCGGTCAGCAGCCCCTGGGACGTCGAAATGATCGCCACGCCCAGCCCACCGAGCACCCGCGGGAGCCCGTCCGACTTGGCGTACACCCGGAGACCGGGCTTGGACACGCGCTTGATGCCGGCCAGGCTCCGCTCCCGGTTCTGGCCGTACTTCAGCTCGACGACCAGTCGCTTGCCGACGGCGCCCTCCTCGGGCTCCTCGACCGACCAGGTGGCGATGTAACCCTCGGCCTTCAGGACCTCGGCGATGTTCGCCTTGATCTTGGAGTAGGGCATCTTCACCTGATCGTGGTACGCCTGGTTGGCGTTACGCAGACGCGTGAGCATGTCTGCGATCGGGTCGGTCATCGTCATGGATTTCGTCAGCCTTTCTCGCCGGGGTTCCCGGGGCATCAGCCCCGGGCCTACGGCGAAGAGCAATACCTAATCGGTGCAGGAGTTCCCGGCTGACAGCCGGGACGCGGTCGCCCTTACCAGGAAGCCTTGGACACACCCGGCAGCTCACCGCGGTGGGCCATCTCCCGGATGCAGACCCGGCAGAGCCCGAACTTGCGGTAGACCGCCTTCGGACGCCCGCACCGCTGGCAGCGGGTGTACGCGCGAACCGAGAACTTCGGCTTCGCGGCCGCCTTGATGATCAGCGCCTTCTTGGCCATCTCAGTTCTCCTTGAACGGGAAGCCCAGGAGCTTGAGCAGCGCCCGACCCTCGTCGTCAGTCGTGGCGGTCGTGACCACCGTGATGTCCATACCCCGCTGCCGATCGATCCGGTCCTGGTCGATCTCGTGGAACACGGACTGCTCGGTCAGACCGAACGTGTAGTTGCCGTGCCCGTCCAGCTTGCGCCCGTCCAGACCGCGGAAGTCGCGGATACGCGGCAGCGAAATGGACAGCAGCCGGTCCAGGAACTCCCACATCCGGTCGCCACGAAGGGTCACCTTCGCGCCGATCGGCATGCCCTCGCGGAGCTTGAACTGCGCGATGGACTTGGTCGCCCGCCGCACCTGCGGCTTCTGGCCGGTGATCGTGGCGAGGTCGCGGACCGCGCCGTCGATCAGCTTGGCGTCGCGAGCAGCCTCGCCGACACCCATGTTGACGACGATCTTGACCAGCCGCGGCACCTGCATGGGGTTGCCGTAGCTGTTCTGCTCACGCAGCTGGGCCACGATCTCGTTGCGGTACCGCTCCTTGAGGCGCGGCATGGTCTTTTCGGTAGCCGTGGTCATCACAGGTCCTTACCGGTGCTACGCGCGATGCGGACCTTCTGGCCGTTGTCGTCGATCCGGTAACCGACGCGGGTCGGCTTGCCGTCGGAGTCCAGGACCTGCACGTTCGAGACGTGGATCGGGGCCTCCTGGGTGACGATGCCGCCGGTCTTGGCGCCACGCTGGGTGGTGCTGATGCGGGTGTGCTTCTTGACCCGGTTCACGCCCTCGACCAGGACCTTGTCCTGCCGCGGGTAGGCCGCGATGACCTTGCCCTTGGCACCCTTGTCCTTGCCGGCGATGACGACGACCGTGTCGCCCTTCTTGACCTTCACGGTCACAACACCTCCGGCGCGAGGGAAATAATCTTCATGAACCGCTTGTCCCGCAGCTCCCGGCCCACCGGGCCGAAGATGCGGGTACCGCGCGGGTCCCCACCGTCCTTGATGATGACGGCGGCGTTCTCGTCGAAGCGGATGTACGAGCCGTCCGGCCGCCGCTTCTCCTTGGCCGTGCGAACGACGACCGCCTTGACGACGTCGCCCTTCTTCACACCGGCACCCGGGATCGCGTCCTTGACCGTGGCCACGATGACGTCGCCGATGCTCGCGTAGCGCCGACCGGAGCCACCGAGAACCCGGATGCACAGGATCTCCCGAGCACCCGTGTTGTCGGCGACGCGCAGTCGCGACTCCTGCTGAATCACGTCTATCTCCTATGTCTGCCGGTTCTCCGGCCGCCGTAGCGGCCGGCCGGAGCCTGGCGGAACCTACGCCCGACGCAACGCCGGGCGAGATCGAGCCTTCGCTACTTGGCCTTTTCCTGGATCTCCACGATCCGCCAACGCTTGGTGGCGCTCAGCGGCCGGGTCTCCATGATCAGGACCCGGTCGCCGATGCCGGCGGCGTTCTGCTCGTCGTGCACCTTCAGCTTGCGCGTACGGCGCATGATCTTGCCGTACAGCGCGTGCCGAACCCGGTCCTCGACCTCGACCACGACGGTCTTGTCCATCTTGTCGCTGACCACCAGGCCCTCGCGGACCTTGCGGCGCGCGCGGGTGGCGTCAGTGGTGGTGTTCTCGGTCATGATGCAGTCACCTCAGTCGGCGCGGCCGAGAGCCCCAGCTCGCGCTCGCGCATGATCGTGTAGATCCGGGCGATCTCCCGACGGATGACCTGCAGCCGCCGGTTGTTGTCCAGCTGCCCGGTTGCGGCCTGCACGCGGAGGTTGAACAGCTCCGCCTTGGCCTCCCGCAGCTTCGTGACCAGCTCCTCCTCGGAGAGCTCACGCAGCTCGGTCGCCTTAACGCCCGCTGCCATCAGGATTCACCCACTTCGCGCGTAACAATGCGGCACTTCATCGGGAGCTTGTGGATCGCGCGACGCATGGCCTCTCGCGCGATCTGCTCGTTGGGGAAGGACATCTCGAAGAGAACCCGCCCCGGCTTGACGTTGGCGACCCACCACTCGGGCGAACCCTTACCGGAACCCATCCGGGTCTCGGCAGGCTTCTTGGTGAGGGCCTGGTCCGGGAAGATCGTGATCCAGACCTTGCCGCCACGCTTGATGTGACGGGTCATCGCGATACGCGCCGACTCGATCTGGCGGTTGGTCACGTACGCCGGCTCGAGAGCCTGGATCCCGAACTCGCCGAACACCACCCGGTTACCACCCTTGGACGCGCCACTGCGGTCCGGGTGGTGCGGCTTGCGGAAGCCCTTCGGGGGCTTGCGCGGCATCAGCATCTGTCAGCCCTCCTGCTGCGTTTCTGCCGGAGCAGCCGCCGCGGCGACAGCAGCGCTGTCGACCGGCTCGCCACTCGGCGTCTCGGCCTGCTGCGCGATGGTGGTCGCAGCAGCCCGGCCGGCCTCGGTGCCACCAGCGGTCGTGCCGGACGAACCGGACCGGCCACGGCGCGGACGCTCGGGACGGTCGCCGCGCTCACCACGACGCGGGCGCGACGGACCGGCCTCGGCCGGAGCCTCCCGGCCCGGAACCGCGTCGCCCTTGTAGATCCAGACCTTCACGCCGATCCGGCCGAAGGTGGTACGGGCCTCGAAGAAGCCGTACTCGATGTTGGCCCGCAGCGTGTGCAGCGGAACCCGGCCCTCGCGGTAGAACTCGGTCCGGCTCATCTCGGCGCCGCCGAGGCGACCCGAGACCTGAACCCGGATGCCCTTGCAGACCGGGTTCTTCATGGCCGACTGCATGGCCTTGCGCATCGCCCGACGGAAGCTGACCCGGCTGGACAGCTGCTCGGCCACGCCCTGCGCGACGAGCTGAGCGTCCGACTCGGGGTTCTTCACCTCGATGATGTTCAGCTGGACCTGCTTGCCGGTGAGCTTCTCGAGCTCGCCGCGGATCCGGTCGGCCTCCGCACCCTTACGGCCGATGACGATGCCCGGCCGGGCGGTGTGGATGTCGACGCGGACGCGGTCGCGGGTGCGCTCGATGTCGACCTTGGAGATCCCGGCACGCTCGAGGCCCTTGGACATCATGCGGCGGATCTTGACATCCTCGCCGATGTAGTCCTTGTAGAGCTTGTCCGCGAACCAACGGGACTTCCAGTCGGTCGAGATGCCGAGCCGGAACCCAGTGGGGTGAACCTTCTGACCCATTACTCGGCGTCCTCCGTCTTGCTCTGCGCTTCGGCCGGTGCGGCCTCCGTGGCCGGGGCGGCCTTCTTCGCCGCGGCCTTCCTCGGCGCTGCCGGCGCGACCGCCTCGACCGCCACGGTGATGTGGCAGGTGCGCTTGCGGATCCGGTACGCCCGACCCTGTGCCCGCGGCTGGAACCGCTTCATCGTCGGGCCCTCGTCCACGAACGCCTCGCTGACGAGCAGCGCGTCGGGGTCCAGCCGCTCGTTGTTCTCCGCGTTGGCGATCGCGCTAGCGAGCACCTTGTACACCTGCTCGCTCGCAGCCTGCGGCGCGAACTGCAGCACCGTGAGCGCCTCCTTCGCGGGCAGGCCGCGGACGAGGTTGACCACCCGGCGCGCCTTCATCGGCGAGATGCGCACGTGCCGCGCAACCGCCCGCGCGCCCGGAAGCACCGGAGCGTCGCCCTTTCCTGGCATCGCTGTAACCCCTTGTTCCCTCTATCCGTATGCCCGCGGCGTCAGCGCCGACGGCTCTTCCGGTCGTCCTTCTCGTGACCCTTGAACGTGCGGGTCAGCGCGAACTCGCCGAGCTTGTGCCCGACCATCGCCTCGGTCACGAACACCGGGACGTGCTTGCGTCCGTCGTGCACCGCGATCGTGTGCCCGAGCATCTCCGGGATGATCGTCGAGCGCCGCGACCAGGTCTTGATCACGTTCTTCGAGCCCTTGTCGTTCTGCACTTCCACCTTCTTGAGCAGGTGGTCGTCTACGAACGGGCCCTTCTTGAGGCTGCGAGGCATGTCTTATCTCCCTCAGCCGCGCTTACGCGTGGCGTAGCGGCGGCGGACGATCAGCTTGTCGCTCGGCTGGCCCTTACGGCGGGTGCGGCCCTCGGGCTTACCCTGCGGGTTGACCGGGTGGCGACCACCGGAGGTCTTACCCTCACCACCACCGTGCGGGTGGTCGACCGGGTTCATGGCGACACCACGGACGGTCGGGCGCTTGCCCTTCCACCGCATACGGCCGGCCTTACCCCAGTTGATGTTCGACTGGTCGGCGTTGCCGATCTCGCCGACGCTCGCGCGGCAGCGCACGTCCACCCGCCGGATCTCGCCGGACGGCATACGCAGGGTCGCGTACGCGCCCTCACGGCCGAGCAGCTGGATGCCGACGCCGGCGGAACGGGCCAGCTTGGCCCCGCCGCCCGGACGCAGCTCCACGTTGTGGATCGTGGTACCGACCGGGATGTTGCGCAGCGGCAGGTTGTTACCCGGCTTGATGTCGGCGCCCGGACCGGACTCGACGCGGTCGCCCTGCTTCATGTCCTTCGGCGCGATGATGTACCGCTTCTCGCCGTCGGCGTAGTGCAGCAGCGCGATGCGCGCCGTGCGGTTCGGGTCGTACTCGATGTGAGCGACCTTCGCCGGCACGCCGTCCTTGTCGACCCGCTTGAAGTCGATCAGACGGTACTGGCGCTTGTGACCGCCACCGTGGTGCCGCGTGGTGATCCGGCCGTGGGCGTTACGCCCGCCCTTCTTCGGCAGCGGAGCCAGCAGCGACTTCTCCGGCGTGGACCGGGTGATCTCGGCGAAGTCGGCGACGCTGGAGCCACGTCGGCCCGGCGTCGTCGGCTTGTACTTACGGATAGCCATTGTCTACACCCCTCAGCTGACCGGGCCGCCGAAGGCCTCGATACGGTCACCGTCAGCCAGCTTCACGATCGCCCGCTTGGTCGCCTTGCGCTGACCGAAGCCGGTCTTGGTGCGCTTGCGCTTGCCCTGGCGGTTGAGCGTGTTGACCGTCAGGACGCGGACGTCGAAGATCTGCTGGATAGCGATCTTGATCTCGGTCTTGTTCGCGTCCGGGTGCACCAGGAAGGTGTACCAGTTCCGGTTCAGCTCGCTGTAGCTCTTCTCCGAGACGACCGGCGCCACAATGATGTCGCGCGGGTCGGCGATCGTGCTCACTTGCCACCCTCCTCGGTGGTCTCGGCGGGCACGCCCAGGAACTCGTCCAGGGCGTCCTTGGTGAAGACCACGTCGTCGGCCACCAGCACGTCGTACGTGTTCAGCTGGCCGGACTCGATCAGGTGCACCCGCGGCTCGTTGCGCAGCGACACCCAGTTCAGCTCGTCGGTGCTGCTCAGCACGACGAGAACCCGACGGGCCTCGGTGAGCGTGGTCAACGTGGCCAGTGCGGCCTTGGTCGACGGCTTCTCGCCCGAGACGAACGCCTCGACGACGTGCACCTGCCCGGCGCGGGCCCGGTCCGAGAGGGCACCGCGGAGTGCGGCGGCCTTCATCTTCTTCGGGGTCCGCTGGCTGTAGTCGCGCGGCACGGGACCGTGCACCACGCCACCGCCGGCGAACTGCGGCGCGCGGATCGAGCCCTGCCGGGCGCGACCGGTGCCCTTCTGCTTGTACGGCTTCTTGCCGCCACCGGCGACCTCGCCGCGGGTCTTGGTCTTGTGCGTGCCCTGTCGGGCCGCCGCGAGCTGGGCCACCACGACCTGGTGCATCAGCGCGACGTTGGCCTGCACGTCGAAGATGTCAGCCGGCAGCTCGACGGAGCCGCTGGTGCTGCCTTCGACGGTGCGCACGTCAACGGTGGTCACTTGGCCGCACCGCCCTTCTTCACCTTGCTCTTGGCCGCGGTACGGACCAGAACCAGCGCGCCCTTGGGACCAGGAATGGCACCCCGGACGAGCAGCAGGTTGTTCTCGGTGTCGACCGCCTGGACGGTGAGGTTCTGCACGGTGTAGCGCACGCCACCCATGCGGCCGGCCATCCGGGTGCCCTTGAAGACACGACCCGGAGTGGCGCAGGCGCCGATGGAGCCCGGCGAGCGGTGCTTGCGCTCGACGCCGTGACCGGCACCCAGGCCGTGGAAGCCGTGCCGCTTCATCGGGCCGGCGTAGCCCTTGCCCTTGGTCTTGCCGGTGACGTCGATCGTGACGCCTGCCGGGAACTCCTCGACCGTGACCTCCTGGCCCAGCGAGTATTCCCCGGCGTCCGTGGTGCGCAGCTCGACGATGTGCCGGCGCGGCGCCACGTCCGCCTTCGCGTAGTGCCCGCTGATCGGCTTCTTGACCTTGCGCGGGTCGATCGTGCCGTACGCCAGCTGGACCGCGGAGTAACCGTCCTTCTCGGCGCTACGAACCTGGCTGATGACGCACGGGCCGGCCTCGACCACGGTCACGGGAACAACCTTGTTGTTGTCCCAGACCTGGGTCATGCCGAGCTTGGCGCCCAGGATCCCCTTGACTTGCCTGTCCATTTGTCCGGTCCCTACAGCTTGATCTCGATGTCGACGCCAGCCGGCAGGTCGAGGCGCATGAGCGAGTCGACCGTCTTCGGGGTCGGGTCGATGATGTCGATCAGCCGCTTGTGCGTGCGCATCTCGAAGTGCTCGCGCGAGTCCTTGTACTTGTGCGGCGAGCGGATAACGCAGAAACGGTTGATCTCCGTGGGCAGCGGCACCGGGCCCGCGACCTGCGCCCCGGTGCGCGTCACCGTCTCGACGATCTTCCGAGCCGAGGAGTCGACGACCTCGTGGTCATAGGCCTTGAGCCGGATGCGGATCTTCTGTCCCGCCATGGTGGCTTCTGTTCCTTCTCTCGATGCCGCTGTGTTGCGGGCGCCTGTACCGGCTGGCACAGGCCCACTTCGCCGACCCCCGCGGTCGGGCGTGTCGCGCCCTCGGGCCGGGCTCCGCCCCGTGGTTCCGGAGTGGTGCTGACCGCGCGGTGGGTCAAGGCGCCGATCGCATTACCGCGACCTGAACGCCGTGCGAGGGTGGTTGGCGACTGGGCCGCCAACCACCCCACGCTCGACTGTCTCGCCACCCGGAGGTTCAGCGAAAGCCGAACACAGGCGACGAACTGTCGTTACGCAACCTGACTAGTATGCCGCACGACCGGCGGCGGGTCTAATCGGGGTTACCTAGCTCACTTGATGATCTTGGTGACGAACCCGGCGCCGACGGTGCGGCCACCCTCGCGGATCGCGAACTTGAGGTTCTCCTCCATGGCGATGGGCTGGATCAGCTTCACCGACATGGTGGTGTTGTCGCCCGGCATGACCATCTCGGTGCCCTCGGGGAGGGTGACGACACCGGTGACGTCCGTGGTCCGGAAGTAGAACTGCGGACGGTAGTTCTGGAAGAACGGGGTGTGCCGGCCGCCCTCCTCCTTGGAGAGGATGTAGACCGTCGCCTCGAACTCCGTGTGCGGGGTCGTGGTGCCCGGCTTGACGACCACCATGCCGCGCTCGACGTCCTCGCGCTTGATGCCACGCAGCAGCAGACCGACGTTCTCGCCCGCGCGGGCCTCGTCGAGCAGCTTGCGGAACATCTCGATGCCGGTGCAGACCGTCTTCTGCGACTTCTCGCGGATACCGACGATCTCCACCTCCTCGTTCGGCTTGAGGATGCCGCGCTCGGCGCGACCCGTGACGACGGTGCCACGACCGGTGATCGTGAAGACGTCCTCGATCGGCATGAGGAACGGCCGCTCGGTCTCACGCTCCGGCTGCGGGATCGCGGTGTCGACCGCGGTCATCAGGTCCAGGAGCTTGCCGGTCCACTCGGGGTCACCCTCGAGGGCCTTCAGCGCCGAAACCCGGACGACCGGCAGGTCGTCACCCGGGTACTCCTGCGAGGAGAGCAGCTCACGGACCTCGAGCTCGACGAGCTCCAGGAGCTCCTCGTCGTCGACCATGTCGCTCTTGTTGAGCGCCACGACGATGTACGGCACACCAACCTGGCGAGCCAGCAGCACGTGCTCGCGGGTCTGCGGCATCGGGCCGTCGGTCGCCGCGACCACCAGGATCGCGCCGTCCATCTGCGCGGCACCGGTGATCATGTTCTTGATGTAGTCCGCGTGGCCGGGGCAGTCGACGTGCGCGTAGTGCCGCGCCTCGGTCTGGTACTCGACGTGCGCGATCGAGATCGTGATGCCGCGGGCCTTCTCCTCCGGCGCCTTGTCGATCTCGTCGAACGGCGTGTAGGGGTTCAGGTCCGGGAACTGGTCGTGCAGGACCTTGGTGATGGCCGCCGTCAGCGTCGTCTTACCGTGGTCGATGTGACCAATGGTGCCGATGTTGACGTGCGGCTTAGTCCGCTCGAACTTAGCCTTCGCCACTGGTGTCCTCCTGTGGACTTCTTGGTTCGTACGCCCGGCGCGCCGGTCGGCGCTTAGGACTCTGTCGACAGCCTTTCCGGCCGAACGGCCGGAGAGCTTTTGTGGGTTCTGCGGCGATGAAGCCTACAGGCCCGGTCTCACGCAATCCGATCGTGGTGGCCGCGGGCGGGTGAAACCACCCGCGACCGACCACGAATCACCTGCTCAGGGCGTTACTCGCCCGTTGCCTTGGCGATGATCTCCTTCGCGACGCTCTGCGGAACCTCGGCGTAGGAGTCGAACTGCATGCTGTAGCTAGCCCGGCCCTGGGTCTTCGACCGCAGGTCGCCGACGTAGCCGAACATCTCCGACAACGGCACCAGAGCCCGGACGATGCGGGCGCCGCTGCGCTCCTCCATCGCCTGGATGATGCCGCGGCGGGAGTTGAGGTCACCGATGACGTCACCCATGTTCTCCTCAGGAGTGGTGACTTCAACGGCCATCATCGGCTCGAGCAGTGCGGGGTCGGCCTTGCGGGCCGCGTCCTTCATCACCATCGAGCCGGCGATCTTGAATGCCATTTCCGACGAGTCGACCTCGTGGTACTGGCCGTCCAGCAGGGTCAGCTTCACGCCGACCAGCGGGAAGCCCGCCAGGATGCCGTACTGCAGCGCGTCCTGCGCACCGGCGTCCACCGAGGGGATGAACTCCCGGGGGATGCGGCCGCCGCTGACGGCGTTGGCGAACTCGTAGGTCGGCGAGTCGTTGTCCAGCGGAAGCGGCTCGACGCTCACGATGACGCGGGCGTACTGGCCGGAACCACCGGTCTGCTTCTTGTGGGTGTACTCGACCTTGTCCACCTTGCGGCGGATGGTCTCGCGGTACGCCACCTGCGGCTTGCCGACGTTGGCCTCGACGTTGAACTCGCGGCGCATCCGGTCGACCAGGATGTCCAGGTGCAGCTCACCCATGCCGGAGATGACCGTCTGACCGGTCTCCTCGTCCAGCTGGACGCGGAAGGTCGGGTCCTCCTCGGCCAGGCGCTGGATGGCGGTGCCCAGCTTCTCCTGGTCGGACTTGGTCTTCGGCTCGATCGCCACCGAGATGACCGGCTCCGGGAAGGTCATCGACTCCAGGATGACCGGGTTCGCCGGGTCGGAGAGCGTGTCGCCGGTGGTGGTCTGCTTGAGACCCTGCACGGCGATGATGTCGCCGGCCTGCGCCGACGGACGCTCTTCCCGCTTGTTGGCGTGCATCTGGTAGATCTTGCCGATGCGCTCCTTGCGGTCCTTGGTGGAGTTGACCACCTGGGAACCGGAATCGAGCGTGCCGGAGTAGACCCGGACGTAGGTGAGCTTGCCCAGGTGCTTGTCCGTCTGGATCTTGAAGGCCAGGCCGGAGAAGGGCTCCGAGTTGGACGGCTTACGCAGCAGCGGGGTCTCGCCGTCGGTGGCCGTACCCTCGATCGCCGGAACGTCCAGCGGCGACGGCAGGAAGTCGACCACGGCGTCGAGCATGGGCTGGACGCCCTTGTTCTTGAACGCCGAGCCGCAGAGCACCGGGTTGGCCTTGCCGGCGATGGTGGCACGCCGGATGGCGGCCTTGATCTCCTCGACGGAGACCTCTTCGCCCTCCAGGTACTTCTCCATCACCGAGTCGTCGACGTCGGCGAGGGTCTCCATCAGCTTCTCGCGCCACTCGGCAGCGGAGTCGGCCAGGTCGGCCGGGATCTCCTCAACCGCGTAGTCCTCACCCTTCTGAGTCTCCCCACGCCAGGTGAGGGCGCGCATGCCGATCAGGTCGACGACACCGATGTGGTCGCCCTCGAGCCCGATCGGGATCTGGAGCACCAGCGGGGTGGCGTTCAGCCGGTCGATCATCATCTGCACGCAGCGGAAGAAGTCGGCGCCGGTCCGGTCGAGCTTGTTGACGAAGCACATGCGCGGGACGTTGTACTTGTCGGCCTGCCGCCAGACGTTCTCCGTCTGCGGCTCCACGCCGGCGACACCGTCGTAAACCGCGACCGCACCATCCAGGACACGCAGCGACCGCTCGACCTCGACCGTGAAGTCGACGTGACCAGGCGTGTCGATGATCTGGATCGTGTGGCCCTTCCACTCACACTTGGTAGCAGCGGAGGTGATGGTGATACCACGCTCCTGCTCCTGCTCCATCCAGTCCATGACGGCAGCGCCCTCGTGGACCTCACCGATCTTGTACGTGATGCCGGTGTAGAACAGGATTCGCTCGGTGGTCGTGGTCTTACCGGCATCGATGTGCGCCATGATGCCGATGTTGCGTACCTTGGCGAGCGCGTCTGCGGCGGCCACTTCAATCCCTACTTATCGTCGTCTCGACTCAACTGGTGGCGGTTCCGGCGCCCGGAGGCGCCGGAACCAGGGTGTTACCAGCGGTAGTGCGCGAAGGCCTTGTTCGACTCGGCCATCTTGTGCGTGTCCTCGCGCCGCTTGACGGCGGCACCGAGGCCGTTGCTCGCGTCCAGCAGCTCGTTCATCAGCCGCTCGACCATGGTCTTCTCGCGCCGGGCGCGGGAGTAGGTGACCAGCCAGCGCAGGCCCAGGGTGGTCGCCCGGGTGGGGCGGACCTCGACCGGAACCTGGTAGGTGGCGCCACCGACACGACGGCTGCGCACCTCGAGGGTCGGCTTGACGTTGTCCATCGCCCGCTTGAGGGTGACGACCGGGTCGGTGCCGGACTTCTCGCGGCAGCCCTCGAGGGCCGCGTACACGATCGACTCGGCGAGCTGACGCTTGCCGCGCAGCAGGATCTTGTTCACCAGCTGGGTGACCAGCGGCGAGTTGTACACCGGGTCAGCGACCAGTGGCCGCCGCGGAGCGGGTCCCTTACGCGGCATGTCAGCTCTTCTCCTTCTTCGCGCCGTAACGGCTGCGCGCCTGCTTGCGGTTGCGGACACCCTGGGTGTCCAGCGAGCCGCGGACGATCTTGTAACGCACGCCGGGGAGGTCCTTCACCCGGCCGCCGCGAACGAGCACGATCGAGTGCTCCTGCAGGTTGTGACCGACGCCCGGGATGTAGGCGGTCACCTCGATCTGGCTGCTGAGCTTCACACGAGCGACCTTGCGCAGCGCCGAGTTCGGCTTCTTCGGGGTGGTGGTGTACACGCGGGTGCACACGCCGCGCCGCTGGGGGGACCCCTTGAGCGCCGGGGTCTTGGTCTTGGTCGTCTTGGCCTGACGGCCCTTTCGGACCAGCTGCTGGATGGTGGGCACCGGGTTTCTCCGCTCCCTTCGGCCGCTGTACGCGGCCGCGCCGTCTGCTCGTTAGCCGGCCTGATGACCGGCTCTCCTACATTCCGACCAGGGCCACCTTGCGGAGGCCCCGGCACCCGCGGTCGGGCGTGTCGCCCAGCTCACGGTCCCGGTTCGGACGCTTTCGCAGGCGTACCGGGTTTTCTGTCACCGGCACGCGGATCGCCCCGCCCCGGATCTCTGGCTTGTCGTGCCGCCGTCCGGACTCCGGATCCAGCGCACGCACGAGTTGCCCGGGCACGCCCGGGCACAAGGGGAAAGAGTACCTACCACAGCCGCCCAGGTCAAAACGGAATGGGTCGGCGACCGTCTCACACTCGCCGGCCGGATCTCGTCCCGCCTCGTCGCCCGCGATGGGCACCTACGGACACAAGTGTACCGGCTTCCCCGCCGGACCACCCGTCGCCCCCGGGCAGGCACCGCAGACCCGGCGCACGGCCTCACGTCAGGGTGATCAGCAACGCCAGACCCAGACCCAGCAGGCTGAGCACCGCACCCGCCGCGCCGCAGCTGATGCCCGCCACCGCCAGCCCTCGCCCGGTGAACCGTACCGCCGACGGCGCGGCCGGTCGGCCGATCTGCCGCCGACCGAGCAGACCGGTGACGATCGCCGCCACCCCCGCCAGCACCCCCAGAACGGTGAAGGCGCCGGAGGCCCAGACGCCGCCGTCGTCTGCGAAGGCCACCCCGAAGCAGATCACCAGGAGCGAGACCAGGATCGACGCGATGCCCGCCACCAGCGCCCCGGTCGCCAGTCCGGAGGTGACCGGCGGCACGTCCAGGTACACCACGCCGAACGGCGTGCCGGGCACCGCCTCCACCCGCTTCGGCGGCCGCCGCTGATCGTCGGTGGGCGGCGGCACCGGTCGGGCGGGAGCCACGCCCCACCCGGGCGGCTGGCCCTGCGCCGGCTGGCCCTGCGCCGGGTGGCCCCAACCCGCTGGCGCGCCGGGCCCCGATGGCGGCTGACCCCAGCCGGGCGGCACACCAACCCCCGCCGGCGGGTGCCCCCAACCCCCGGGCGCACCAGGCCCGGACGACGGCTGACCCCAGCCCGACGGCGCGGCAGGCCCCGACGGCTGACCCCAGCCCGACGGCGGCTGACCCCAGGCGTGCGGCAGCGGCGCCCCGGAAGCGGGATGGGGCTGGCCGTGTCCGGGCGGATAGACCCCGCCCCACTCGGCCGTGGGCGGACCCCATCCGGGCGGGGGCGGCGCACCCCAACCCGACGGCGGCGTACCCGGATCGGGGACGTCGGCGGGCGGGGCGGGCGGCCCGTTCGGACTTGGTTGGGCCCGCTCGTCCGGGCCGGAGGGGGCCGGGCTCGCGGCCGGCGCGTCAGGATGCCCCGCCGGCTCGTCCGCCGGGGGCCGCGCCGGTTCCGTCACGAGGTCCTCCTGTCGACAGGGCCGCCGTCGCCGCGCGGCGGACACCGGCCAGGCTACCGCCGGAAGCGGCGCCGTCCGCGCTGGGCGTGGCCGGTGAAACGGTCAGTCCATGTTCGCCGGGTAGTCGTGGCCGAACGGCGTGTCAGCCAGCCGGACCACCCCGATCACCACGGCGACGACCACGGTGACCGCGACCAGCGCCAGGCCGGTCCAGGCCAACCGCTCCCCCCGCCGCAGCCAGACGCCGCCGGTCAGGAAACCCCCCGAGGCGTACGCCTCCCGGCGGGCCTGCCGGGCCAGTTGCAGCGCCACCGTCGCCGGCACCACCCCGCCGATGAAGAGCCCGGTCAACATGCCGAGCAGCCCCAGCGCGAAGACCGCCCGCGCCTTCGTGGCACGGGCCGGGTCCGGATCCAGCGGGTGGCGCAGGCCCTGAGACGCGACGGACACCTGTCCGGGTGCGGTCGTCATGCCTCCATCATGCCCAACCCGGTCGACGGCCGGGTCGGTCCGGACACGACGAGGCCCCCGGCAGGTGCCGGGGGCCTCGTCGGTGTCGGTGCTTAGCGGTACGACCCGAAGTCGAAGTCGTCCAGCGGCACAGCCTGCCCGCTGGCCGGCCCGAACCCGTAATCGGTCTCCGGGTAGCCGGTCATCGAGTAGACCTTGGCCTTGGCCTCCTCGGTCGGCTCGACCCGGACGTTGCGGTACTTGCTGATGCCCGTACCGGCCGGGATGAGCTTACCGATGATCACGTTCTCCTTGAGGCCGACCAGCGAGTCGCTGCGCGAGTTGATCGCAGCGTCGGTCAGCACCCGGGTGGTCTCCTGGAAGGAGGCCGCGGAGAGCCAGGAGTCGGTGGCCAGCGAGGCCTTGGTGATACCCATCAGCACCGGACGGCCGGCGGCGGGCTCGCCACCCTCCGACACGAGCCGGCGGTTCTCCGACTCGAACAGCGCCCGGTCGACCAGCACACCCGGCAGGAACTCGGTCGAGCCGGAGTCGATGACCGTCACCCGCTTGAGCATCTGGCGGATGATGATCTCGATGTGCTTGTCGTGGATGAGCACACCCTGCGAGCGGTAGACCTCCTGGACCTCACTGGTCAGGTGGACCTGGACCGCCCGCGGACCCATGATCCGCAGAAGCTCGTGCGGGTCGATGGTGCCCTCGGTCAGCTTCTCGCCGACCGCGACGTGACCGCCGTCGTGGGTCCGGAGCTTGACCCGCTTCGAGATCTTGTCGTAGACGATCTCTTCGCTGCCGTCGTCCGGCACCACGATGATCTTGCGCGAGCGCTCGCCGTCCTCGATCCGGATCCGACCCGGGGTGTCGGCGATGGGCGCCTTACCCTTCGGGACCCGAGCCTCGAAGATTTCCTGGACACGCGGCAGACCCTGGGTGATGTCCTCACCCGCGACACCACCGGTGTGGAAGGTACGCATCGTCAGCTGCGTACCCGGCTCGCCGATGGACTGGGCGGCGATGATGCCGACAGCCTCACCGATGTCGACCGACTTGCCGGTCGGCAGCGAACGGCCGTAGCAGGCCGCGCAGACGCCCAGCTTCGACTCGCAGGTGAGCACGCTGCGCACCCGGACCGTCTCCACGCCAGCGGCGACGATCTTGTCGACCCCGATGGAGTTGATGTCCTGGCCGCGCTCGGCCACCACGGTGCCGTCCGGCCCCTTGATGTCGTCGGCCAGGGTCCGGGCGTGCACGCTGGTCTCGGCGTGGGTGTGAATGACGAGCTTGCCGTCCAGCTTCTCGCCGATCTGCATCGGGATCGCCCGGTCGGTGCCGCAGTCCTCCTCGCGGATGATCACGTCCTGGGAGACGTCCACCAGACGACGGGTCAGGTAACCCGAGTCGGCGGTCCGCAGCGCGGTGTCGGCGAGACCCTTACGGGCACCGTGCGTGGAGATGAAGTACTCCAGCACGGACAGACCCTCCCGGTAGCTGGCCTTGATCGGCCGCGGGATGATCTCGCCCTTCGGGTTGGCCACCAGACCACGGATCGCCGCGATCTGCCGGAGCTGGAGCAGGTTACCGCGGGCACCCGAGTTGATCATCACCCACAGGGGGTTCTCCTGCGGCAGCGCGGTGTCCATCTCCTTGGCGACCTCGTTGGTCGCCTTGGTCCAGATCTCGATGAGCTCGCCGCGACGCTCCTCGGCGGTCATCAGACCACGCTGGTACTGCTTGTCGATCCGGTCGGCTTCCTTCTCGTACTTCGCCAGGATCTCCGCCTTGCGCGGCGGAGCGATGACGTCCTCCATGCCGATCGTCACGCCGGACCAGGTGGCCCAGTGGAAACCGGCCTCCTTGAGCCCGTCCAGGGTGGCGGCCAGCGCCACCTTGGGGAAGCGCTCGGCGAGGTCGTTGACGATCGCGGAGAGCTGACCCTTGCGGATCTCGTAGTTCACGAAGCGGTAGCCCTGCGGCAGCGTCTCGTTGAACAGCACCCGGCCCAGGGTGGTCTCCACGGTCAGCGGGTCACCCTCGACCCAGCCCTCCGGGGCGGTCCACGCCTCGGCGCCGGTGCCGTTGTCGACGCCGACCACGCCACGCAGGCGGATCTTCACCGGCGCCTGCAGGCCCAGCTCACCGTTGTCGAAGGCCATCTGCGCCTCGGCGTCCGAGCTGAACACCCGGCCCTCGCCCTTCTCACCGGGGGTGAGGTGGGTGAGGTAGTACAGACCGATGACCATGTCCTGCGTGGGCATGGTGACCGGCTTGCCGTCGGCCGGCTTGAGGATGTTGTTCGACGACAGCATCAGGATCCGCGCCTCGGCCTGGGCCTCGGCGGACAGCGGCACGTGCACCGCCATCTGGTCACCGTCGAAGTCGGCGTTGAACGCGGTGCAGACCAGCGGGTGGATCTGGATCGCCTTGCCCTCGACCAGCTGCGGCTCGAAGGCCTGGATGCCCAGACGGTGCAGGGTCGGCGCCCGGTTGAGCAGCACCGGGTGCTCGCCGATGACCTCTTCCAGCACGTCCCACACGACCGGGCGCTGACGCTCGACCATCCGCTTGGCGGACTTGATGTTCTGCGCGTGGTTGAGGTCCACCAGCCGCTTCATCACGAACGGCTTGAACAGCTCCAGCGCCATCTGCTTGGGCAGACCACACTGGTGCAGCTTGAGCTTCGGGCCGACCACGATGACCGAACGGCCCGAGTAGTCGACGCGCTTGCCCAGCAGGTTCTGGCGGAACCGGCCCTGCTTGCCCTTGAGCATGTCGGACAGCGACTTGAGCGGGCGGTTGCCCGGGCCGGTGACCGGCCGGCCGCGACGGCCATTGTCGAACAGCGCGTCGACGGCCTCCTGGAGCATCCGCTTCTCGTTGTTGACGATGATCTCGGGCGCGCCGAGGTCGATCAGCCGCTTGAGGCGGTTGTTCCGGTTGATCACACGCCGGTACAGGTCGTTGAGGTCCGAGGTCGCGAAGCGGCCACCGTCGAGCTGCACCATCGGGCGCAGGTCCGGCGGGATGACCGGGACGCAGTCCAGCACCATGCCGAGCGGCGAGTTGCGGGTGTTCAGGAACGCCGCGACGACCTTGAGTCGCTTGAGCGCCCGGATCTTCCGCTGACCCTTGCCGGACCGGATGGTCTCCCGCAGGCTCTCGGCCTCGGCGTCGAGGTCCATGTTCTGGACCAGCGCCTTGATCGCCTCCGCGCCCATCGAACCGGTGAAGTACTCACCGAACCGGTCGCGCAGCTCGCGGTAGAGCAGCTCGTCGGTGACCAGCTGCTTCGGCTCCAGCTTGCGGAAGGTGTCCAGCACCTCGTCCAGGCGGTCGATCTCGCGCTGGGCCCGGTCGCGGATCTGGCGCATCTCGCGCTCTCCGCCCTCCTTGACCTTGCGCCGGACGTCCGCCTTGGCACCCTCGGCCTCCAGCTCGGCCAGGTCGGCCTCGAGCTTGGCGGCCCGCTTCTCGATCTCCGAGTCGCGGCTGTTCTCGGACTGCCGCTTCTCGGCCAGGATCTCGTTCTCGATCGTCGAGAGGTCACGGTGACGCGACTCGGCGTCCACGCTCGTCACGACGTACGAGGCGAAGTAGATGATCTTCTCGAGGTCCTTGGGGGCGAGGTCCAGCAGGTAGCCCAGCCGACTCGGAACGCCCTTGAAGTACCAGATGTGGGTCACCGGAGCGGCGAGCTCGATGTGCCCCATCCGCTCACGACGGACCTTGGAGCGAGTCACCTCGACGCCGCAGCGCTCACAGATGATGCCCTTGAACCGGACGCGCTTGTACTTACCGCAGTAGCACTCCCAGTCCCGCTGCGGACCGAAGATCTTCTCGCAGAAGAGTCCGTCCTTCTCCGGCTTCAGGGTGCGGTAGTTGATCGTCTCAGGCTTCTTGACCTCGCCGTGCGACCACTGACGGATGTCGTCGGCGGTGGCGAGACCAATGCGCAGCTCGTCGAAGAAGTTGACGTCGAGCACTCTGTCCCCTATGTCGTCGTCTGTACTGCTAATTCTCGGGTGGGGTCGGGGGCCGGCGAGCCGGCCCCCCACAGCGCACCACAGACCACATAGAACCAGC
>NZ_JBEXHY010000046.1:0-43443 GCF_040608295.1 Micromonospora sp. NPDC005197
GAGGTGGCCAGACCCGAACCCCCGGCGGCAGCAGCTCGGCCAACCGGGCGTGGTCCGCGGTCGGGGCGGGGTCGCGGCGCACCGCGACCACCTCCCGGGGCTGTCCGGATGGCCCGACCAGCGTGAGCAGGCACCAGTCGGCGAGCAGCGGCACCATGGTGGCGGCGAGCCGGCGCAGCGACGTGCCCACGTCCAGCGTGCCGGCGAGCGTCTCGCTCACCCCGGCCAGCAGCTCCAGCCGCTCATGCGCCCGGACGACCCGCCGCCGCGCCTCCTGCGCGCCGTCCAGCGCGATCCGCAGTCGCAGCTCCGACGAGCAGGCGGCGGCGAGGTCGGCAAGCGTCCGCAGCTGCCCGGCGGTCCACGCCCGGGGCTTGTTGTCGATGGCGCACAGCGAGCCGAGCACCCGGCCGGAGAGGTCGGTCAACGGCATCCCGGCGTACGCGACGACGCCGAGGTCGTCGATGGCCAGGTTGTCGCGTACGCGGGGGTAGAGCCGGGCGTCCGGCAACACCATCGGCACCTCGATGTCCACCACGTGCTGGCAGAACGAGTGGCTCAACGGGGTCTGCCGCCGCTGCGACCACGGCTCCGGCAGACCCACCGCGCCCGGGAAGAACTGCCGGTCGGCGGAGACCAGGGAGACCAGCGCGACCGGAACCTCCAGCAGGTCACTGACCAGCCGGGCGAACCGGTCGAACGCCTCGTCCGGTACGGCGTCCAGGCCCGTGTCGGCCAGCGCACGCAGCCGCGCCGCGTCGCCGAGCGCCGGGGGTGGGGCGGTCGAACGTCGCGGGCTGGCGGGGGAGCCGTCGGTCATCGAGCACCTGTCTGCCGGGGCGGGGGCCGACCGGCCCTCCGACCCTTGGTTATACCTCGTCATGGCCGGGACCGAACATCGGTGTGCCGAGTCTCGCCCGCCCCGCCGCCGCGCGCCATCCCCCGTGACGCCGGATCGCCGCCGTGCCCGCACCGGCCGTCGCGCTGGAGGCTATCGTCGGCGGACGTGAAGGTATGGATCCCGCATCCGGCCGGCCTGAACCTCGTCGGCGAGCTGCCCCCGGACGTGACGGTGGAGGTCGCCGAAACCGCCGACCGGTTGCCGTCCGCCCCGGCCGACGTCCGTTTCTGGGTACCGCCGTTCCTGAGCGGGTCGGACGCGACCGCGCTGCTGCACCAGCTCCCCGACCTGGAGGCGGTGCAGCTGCTCTCCGCCGGGGCGGACGCCTGGGTCGGCCGGATGCCGGAGGGGGTCACGCTGTGCGACGCCCGGGGGGTGCACGACCCGTCCACCGCCGAGTGGGTGGTCACCGCGATCCTCGCCCAGCTGCGGGCCTTCGGAGCCTTCGCCCGCGCGCAGGCCGAGCGGCGGTGGGCGTACGACGGCAACGCGCCGACCGACGAGCTGACCGGCAAGCGGGTGCTGATCGTCGGGGCCGGCTCGATCGGCACGGCGGTGCGGGACCGGCTCGCGCCGTTCGAGGTGAGCTTCACCCTGGTCGCCCGGACGGCCCGGCCCGAGCAGGGGGTGCACGCCGTCGCGGAGCTGCCCCGACTGCTGCCCGACGCCGACGTGGTGGTCGTGCTGGTGCCGCTCACCGACCAGACCCGCGGCCTGATCGACGAGGACTTCCTGGCCGCGATGCCCGACGGGGCGTTGCTCGTCAACGCGGCCCGCGGTCCGGTGGCCCGTACCGAGGCGCTCGTCGCCGAACTGGCCACCGGTCGGATCTCGGCCGCGCTGGACGTCACCGACCCGGAGCCGCTCCCCGCCGACTCCCCGCTGTGGACGATGCCGAACGTGCTGCTCACCCCGCACGTGGCCGGGTCGGTGCGAGGGCTGCTGCCGCGCGCGTACCGGCTGGTCGGCGACCAGGTGCGGCGGTTCGCCGCCGGTCAGCCGCTGATCAACACGGTGGTCGACGGCTACTGATCGGGCCGCGCGGTCCGGGCCGGGCTCACGGGCCGGGTGTTTCGGCGGCCTCGTCCCGCAGTGTCTGGCCGGTGGCCGAGACCAGTCGGGGCAGGTCGGTGCCGCGGACCGCCGGCAGACCGACCTGCTGGCCGTCGTCGAGGCGGGCGACGACCCGCCCGCGCGCGTCGGTGGCCAGCTCGACGACCCGGTCCCAGTCGATCCGACGTTGCCCGAACAGCGCCCGCAGGCGCAGTTCCCGGGAGTCGGCGTCGGTGCCGGCCCGCCAGGCCCACACCCCGACGGCGAGCGGGACGAGCAGCACCGGCAGCAGGTACGCCCGGGCGTTGGCCAGCGGCAGGGCGCCGATGAAGGCGATGACGGCGGCGGCCAGGATGGCTTGGTTGTACCGGAAGCGGACCGTGTCGGGCGTACTCACCCTGCGATGATCCCACCCCTGGTCGACGCGGGTCGCGGCGGGCGGCGCACGGAGCCCCGGACGCCGTACAGTGACACGGGTCACTGCTTCAGGCCGGTGACCGACGCGTAACCAATCTGGTCGCCGGTCGTTCCCCACTGTTGGGCAGCGGACCCGCAACGTCCGCCGCCCCGCACCGCCGCACCGCCCCGTGCCCCCTCACGAAGGCGACCGCCGTGCTCCTCGCGTACCCGTTCCATGTTCTCGTCTCCCGCCGGGCGGCCCCGGAGGTCGCCGTGTCCACGGCCGTGGCGCTGCTCGTCCTCGCCGGGGCCGCCGATCTGGTCCCGACCCCGGTGGTGATCGCGTTGTCCGGCGGCGCGGGCGCCACCCTCGCCGGCGTACGACTGTCCCGGCTCGCCAGCCACCGACCCAGCGAGCAGACGTCCACCGGCCCCTCGTGGCGGGCGGCCGCCGTACTGCTCGACGCGGCGGTGGTGGCGGCCGGGTGCGTCGCCGCCGCGCTGCCGCTGGTCGACGCCGGGCACCGCGCTGCCGCGCTGCTCGGATCGCTGACCGTGGCGGTCCTGTCCGTGGCCGGGCTGCTTCGGCTTCCGGCTCGTCCGCCGGGGGCGGCGCGGCTGCGAGGGCTGGTCGAGGCGACCGGCCCGACGCTCGTTGTGACCCTCGCCGGCTGGTTGCTGCTCCCTTTCGACACCCTGCCGGCGCCGGCCCGGCTGGTCGCGGCGCTGGTGCTCGGAGGGCTGGGCATGGCCGCGCTCAGCGCGTTCACCGGGTCCGGGCGGCGCTCGGGCGGCGCGGTCTGCCGGGGCGGAGTCCTGCTCACCCTGGTCGGGCTGGCGCTGCTGACGGTCCTGCCACCCGTCCCGACGGGCCGGGCGGCGCTGCTGGCGGTGCCGCCGCTGGTGCTCGGGATGCTGCTGACCGCGCTCGGTGCGAAGTCCGCGGTGGCGACGGCCAGCGCGCAGCCGGTGACCGGCCCGCCCGCCGCGACCTGGCCACGGGTGGTGCTCCCGGCGTCGGTGCTGCTGCTGGCGGCGGGCCTGCAGGTTGTTTCCGGCCGCACTCCGGACCGGACGAGTGTGCTGCTCGCCCTGGCGGCGGTGCCACCACTGGTCCTGCGGGAGCTGCTGCGCGGCGGCGACGCGGGCGCCGGGGAGCGACACGCCGCGCACCGCCGACGCGCCGACCACGCGGTCCGGCGCCGCCGGTCGGCGCAACCGCCCTTTCCCGGTACGACCGAGGGTGCGCCCGCGCACGACAGGTGCCCCGACGCCGCGCCGTGGCCGTCCGACGGGGGCGCGACCGCCGCCTCCGGCGTCGACGAAGCCTGGCCCCCCGACGGTGGTGCCGCCGCGCCGACCGGCCTCGACGCGGGTGTCGCCTGGTCGACGTTCGACCAACGGTCCGGATCGGCCGGGGAGCGGGCGGCGCTGCTGGACGCCCTCGCCGCCATCGGCGACGTGCCCGCGCCGGCCGGTGCGCTGCTGCTGGTGGAGCTGCACGGCGCGGACGGGCTCGGCCCGGTGGCGCGCGAGGACGTGCTGGCCGAGGCGGTCCTGCGGGCCCGCGCGGTGGTCGGGCCCGACGACCTGGTGACCGGCTGCACCGGCACCGGCTTCGCGGTGGTCACCGGCGCCGGGCCGGTGCTGGCGTACGCGCTGGGCACCCGGCTGCTGACCGCGCTCACGCCGCCGTACCAACCGGCCGGGTCGGTGCTGCGCGTGCAGGCGAGCATCGGGCTGGCCGAGGTGAGTGGATCCGGACCGGCCGACGTGCTCCGTCAGGCCGAGCTGGCCCGGCGGCGGGCGGTGCAGCTCGGCCGGGACCGGGTCGAGTGGTACGACGCGTTCCTGGAGGAGCAGTTGGTGCGCCGGCTCGACCTGGAACGTGAGCTGCCCGGCGCGGTGGCGCGGGGCGAGCTGGACCTGGTCTACCAGCCGGTGCTCGACCTGACCGACCGGCAGCCGGTGGGCGCCGAGGCGCTTCTGCGCTGGCGCAGCCCGGTGCTGGGCACTGTGCTTCCGGCCGAGTTGCTGCCGGTCGCCGAGGATCTGGATCTGGTCGGCGAGTTCGAGTGGTGGGTGCTGGACCGGGCCTGCCGGCAGCTGGCCGACTGGTCGGCGGGCCCCCGTGAGCTGTGGATGGCGGTCAACGTGACCACCCGGGAGCTGACCGTCCCCGACTTCGTGCAGCGCACCGCCGCGGTGCTGGCCGCGTACGGGGTGTCGCCGGAGCGGCTGGTGGTGGAGGTGGCCGAGCCGAGGATCGGCGCTGACCTGTCGACCGTGGTGGCCCGGCTGGCGGGGCTCCGGTCGCTGGGCGTCCGCACCGCGCTTGACGACTTCCGGGCCGAGCATGCGTCCCTGGCGCAGCTGCGCCGCCTGCCGATCGACCTGCTGAAGGTGGGCCCCGAGCTGGTGGGGGCGCAGCCGGCGGGGCAGCCGCCGCTGATCGACGTGGTGGTCAGCGTGGGCGAGCGGTTGGGTGTGGAGATCGTCGCCGAGGAGTTGGAGTCACCGACCCAGGTCGAGGGGGCGCGTCGGGCCGGCTGCCGCTACGGGCAGGGCTTCGCGCTGGCCCGTCCGGCCACCGCCGAACGGGTCGAGGCGTACTTCGAGGAGTTCCCCTCGGCTTCCCGCTGAATCACTGAACCGGTTCACTTCCCGCGTGGCGGCGCCGTGCTGCCGCGCGGGGTCAGCTGGGGGCTCTCGTCCTGCACGCGCGTCGCCGGCTGCCCCCCGATGACGGCGAGCAGGTGGCGGGCGGCGTGCGCGCCGTACGCGGGGATGTCGCGGCCCAGCGCCGTCAGGGGCGGGTGCACCAGCCGGCACAGTGGCGAGTCGTCCCAGGCCACGATGGACAGGTCGTCCGGCACGGTGAGGCCCATCTCCTGGGCGACCGAGAGCCCGGCGACGGCCATCACGTCGTTGTCGTAGATGACCGCCGTGGGCCGCGCGGCGGAGCTGAGGAGTCGGCGGGTGACCCGCCCACCCTCCTCGCCGCTGTAGTCGGAGAAGACGGTGACCGCCTCGGCCAGGCCGAGGCGCTGGCACACCGCCGCGAAGGCGTCGGTACGGATCTCGGTGTGTCGCAGGTCGGGCAGGCCGCCGACGCGGGCGATGCGGCGGTGGCCGAGCGCCACCAGATACTCCACCGCCTCGGTCAGCGCGACCGCGTCATCGGACCAGAGGCTGGCCAGCTCGCCGGTGCCGCCCGGCCCGCCGATCACCACGGCCGGCAGTTGGAGCTGTTGCAGGGCGGCGATGCGGCGGTCGTCGGTGTGCAGGTCGCAGACGAGCACCCCGTCCACCCGGCGCTCGCCCCACCAACGCCGGTACACCGCGATCTCGGCGTCGTGGTCGGCCACCACCTGGAGGGTCAGCGCGTACGAGCGGGCCGAAAGTTCGGCCTCCACGCCACTGATCAGCGCCATGAAGAACGGCTCGACGCCCAGCGTCCGGGCCGGCCGGCACAGGGCCAGGCCGACGGCGCCGGCGGTGGCGGCGGAGAGCGCCCGCGCGGCGCTGCTCGGGCTGAACCCGATCTCGGTCGCGATGGCGAGGATGCGCTGCCGGGTGGCCTCCGACACCCCGGGCTGCCCGTTCAGCGCGTACGACACGGCACCCTTGGACACGCCCGCGCGACGGGCGACGTCGGCGATTGTCGGCCGCTTCACCGGCGTGCTCCTCCACTCTCGCCCCGGGTCGGGGGTCGGCTGACTGCCACGGCCGGGGCCGGCCCGTGGCCCCCGTTGGCGGCCTCAACCTAGCGCAGCCGGCGTCGGCGACCGACGGCGACCGCGCATCGTCCCGAAACGGCTGCGGCCGGCGGAAGCTTGCCCGGTTCAGCGTACCCGTGCGGGAGGGCGCTGGGCTGTCCCGAGCCCGCCGGAAACTGTGGGAGAACGCGCTCCACCACGCATGTTCGCGCTCCCACACGCCGCATTGCGCATCCACGCTCGTCGCGGTTCACCACCCGTTGACACTCCTGGAACCGGACCGTACGGTGACGGAACTTATCCGGTTCAGTCAACGTCTCTCGATGTCGGGAGCGTTTCCACACCTTCGGAGGGATGACATGAAACGGTCCTGGACCCGGTGGGCCCGCACGGTCGTCGCAGGTGCCGTCGGCCTCGCCCTGGTCGCCGCGTGCAGCGGCAGGAGCGGGCAGGAATCCGACGCGGCCGACGGGCAGGTCACCCTGAAAATCAACTTCTGGGGTGACTTCGGCCTTCAGGACCTCAAGACGAAGTACGAGGCCGCCAACCCCAACGTCAAGATCCAGCTCAACTCCGGCGAGTACAACGCCCAGCACGAGGACCTGCAGAAGAAGCTCGTCGCCGGCTCCGGCGCACCGGACATCGCGGCCATCGACGAGGGCTTCATGGTCCAGTTCCGCGGCCAGTCGGACAAGTTCGTCAACCTGCTCGACAAGGGTGCCGGTTCGTACGAGAGCAAGTACCTGCCCTGGAAGTGGAAGCAGTCGCTGTCGGCCGACGGCAAGACCCAGATCGGCCTCGGCACCGATACCGGCGGCCTGGCCATGTGCTACCGCACCGACCTGTTCAAGGCCGCCGGCCTGCCCACCGACCGCGACCAGGTATCCGCCCTCTGGCCCACCTGGGACAGGTTCATCGAGGTCGGCCAGCAGTACACCGGAAAGACCAGGAAGAAGTTCATCGACGCCGGCACCAACCTGTTCAACCCGATCCTCGGCCAGCAGCCCGTCGGCTTCTACAACGAGCAGGATCAGCTCCAGATGGAGCAGGGCCCGAAGGTCGCGTTCGACTACACCACCAAGGCCATCGACGCCGGGCTCTCGGCCAACCTGGTCAGCTTCCAGGCCGACTGGGACAAGGGCTTCACCAGCGGCGCCTTCGCCGTCCTCGCCTGCCCCGCGTGGATGCTCGGCCACATCAAGGACACCGCTCCCGGCACCCAGGGCAAGTGGGACATCGCCGCGGTGCCCGGCGGTGGCGGCAACTGGGGCGGCTCGTTCCTGACCGTCCCCAAGCAGGGCAAGCACGTCGACGAGGCGTACAAGCTGGTGGAGTGGCTGGTCCAGCCGGAGCAGCAGATCGAGATCTTCAAGAAGGTCGGCAACCTGCCCTCGCAGCCGGCCCTCTACAGCGACCCGGCCATCGCCGAGTTCAAGAACCCGTTCTTCACCAACGCGCCGGTCGGGCAGATCTTCCCGAAGATGGCGCAGGGCCTGACCCCGCAGTACCTGGGCAGGAAGAACGGCCCGACCCGGGTCGCGGTGGAGAACGTGATCCGCCGGGTGGAGAACAAGTCCCTCAGGTCCGACGCCGCCTGGGCGGAGGCGGTCAAGGAGGCCGAGAAGGCCAGCAGCTCCTGAGCCCGCTGCGGAGGCGGGCCGGACACGGCCCGCCTCCGCGCAGTCGTACCCCTGTCTCTTCGGCCCTGGAGTGCCCCGATGTCCACGACCCGCGCCGCGCCCGAGCCGTCGGCCCGACCAGCCGCCGGGCGGCACGGCCACGACACCGGCCCGGCCCGCCCCCGACTCGCCTGGCGCGACCGGCTGCACCGGTTCGACTCGCGCTACATGCCGTACGTGCTGATCGCGCCCTTCTTCCTGCTCTTCCTGGCGTTCGGGCTGTTCCCGCTGATCTTCAACGGCGTGGTGGCCCTACGGAACTACCGGCTGGACGACCCCGACGCGACCGGCTGGGCGGGGCTGGGCAACTTCCAGCAGCTCCTCGGCGACGAGGACTTCTGGAACGCCCTCTACAACACCTTCGGCATCTTCCTGCTGTCCTCGGTGCCCCAGCTGCTGCTCGCGCTGATCGTGGCGTCCCTGCTCAACCGGCGGCTGCGGGCGCAGACCTGGTGGCGGGTGGGCGTGCTGCTGCCGTACGTCACACCGATCGTCGCCTCGACGATGGTGTTCAGCGTCTTCTTCTCCCGCGACTTCGGGATGGCCAACTGGGCGCTCGGCCTGTTCGGTGTCGGCGGTGACGACCCGATCGACTGGCGGGCCGACAAGGTGCACTCCTGGATCGCCATCGCCACGATGGTCAACTGGAAGTGGATCGGCTACAACGCGCTGCTCTACCTGGCCGCCATGCAGTCCATCCCGCGTGACGTCTACGAGGCCGCGGCGGTCGACGGCGCCGGCCCGTGGCGGCAGCTCTGGCGGATCACCGTGCCGATGATCCAGCCGGTCGTCGTGTTCACCGTCATCCTGTCCACCATCGGCGGGTTCCAGCTCTTCGTCGAGCCCATGCTGTTCGACCTCCAGGCTCAGGCCGCCACCGGCGGGCCGAACGGCGAGTGGCAGACCATCGCCCAGCTGATCTACAAGGTCGGCTGGAAGGACCTGAATCTCGGGTACGCGGCCGCGATGAGCTGGGCACTCTTCCTGATCATCCTGGTCGTGGCCGGGATCAACACCCTGCTGACCAACCGACTCTCCGGAGGGCGATCCAGGTGAGCGCCGTCGACACCGCACCGCCCCGCCCGACGGCCGCGAAGAGCCGCCGACGGGCCGCCCTGATGGGCCGCGCCCCGCAGGAGACCCCGGCCGGCCTCGGCACGTACCTGCTGCTCGCCACCACCATGCTGTTCGCGGCGTTCCCGCTGTACTGGATGTTCGTCATCGCCACCAGCGACGACGAGGCGCTGGCGCAGCTCCCGCCGACGGTGATCCCCGGTGACCGTTTCCTCGTCAACCTCGACGAGGTCTTCTCCCTGCAGGACGTGTACTTCGCCGCGTCGCTGGTCAACAGCGTCATCGTCGCGACCGTGGTGACCGCCTCGATGCTGTTCTTCTGCTCGCTCGCCGGGTTCGCGTTCGCCAAACTGCGCTTCGCCGGCAGCCGGTGGCTGATGCTGTTCGTGGTGCTCACCCTCACCGTGCCCAATCAGCTCGGCGTCGTCGCGCTCTACATCGTCATGGGCAAGCTGGGCTGGAACGGCACCCTGCTGGCCGTGATCGCGCCGGGCCTGGTCACCGCCTTCGGCGTCTTCTACATGCGGCAGTTCATCCTCAACACCGTGCCCGACGAGCTGATTGAGTCGGCGCGGATGGACGGGGCCACCACCATGCGGGTCTACCGCTCCATCGTCCTGCCGGCGATCCGACCGGCCCTCGCGGTGCTCGGCCTGCTCACCTTCGTGGCAACCTGGAACGACTTCCAGTGGCCGCTGATCACCCTGAGCGGCACCGACTTCCCGACCTCGATGGTGGCCATCTCCGACCTGGCCAGCGGCAACTACGTCATCTACCGTCGGGTGCTCGCCGGGGCGTTCGTGGCGACCATCCCCCTACTGATCATGCTGTTTCTCGGTGGACGACAGATCGTCCGCGGAATCATGGAAGGCGCGGTGAAGTCTTGAGTCGACAGGCACTCCACGACGGCTGGACCCTGCGGGCGGCACCCGGAGCGCAGGTGCCGGCCGCGATCGCCGGGCAGGCCGTGCCGGCGACCGTGCCCGGTTGCGTGCACACCGACCTGCTCGACGCCGGGCTGATCCCCGATCCGTACCTCGACGACAACGAGCTGTCCCTGGCCTGGATCGGGCGCACCGACTGGCACTACCGAACGACCTTCCGCCGCCCACCCGGCGACCACGACCGGGTCGACCTGGTCTGCGCCGGCCTGGACACGGTCGCCACCATCAGCGTCAACGGGGTCGAGGTCGGCCGTACCGAGAACATGCACCGCGGCCACCGCTTCGACGTCTCCTCGCTGCTGCGCGACGGCGACAACGACCTGGCCGTCGCGTTCGACTCCGCCTACCGCTACGCCGAGGCGCAGCGTGACCGCCTCGGCGACCGCCCCAACGCGTATCCGGAGCCCTTCCAGTTCGTCCGCAAGATGGCCTGCAACTTCGGCTGGGACTGGGGGCCCACGCTGGTGACCGCCGGCATCTGGCAGGACATCGGCCTGCACGCCTGGTCCACCGCCCGGCTGGCCACCGTCCGCCCGCTGGTCACCCTCGCCGGCAGTGACGGCCGGGTCGACGTGCACGTCGAGGTCGAGCGCGTCGCGGACGTCCCGCTGACCGTCCGCGCCACCGTCGCCGGCGTCAGCGCGGACGTGGTCGTCCCGGCCGGGCAGCGCACGGCCGTGCTGAGCCTCACCGTCCGCGAGCCCGCGCTGTGGTGGCCACGGGGGTACGGCGAACAGGCCCGCCACCTGCTGGAGGTGACCCTGCACGCGCCGGACGGCGAGACCCTGGATGGCTGGTCGCGGCGGGTCGGCTTCCGCTCGGTGCGACTGGACACCACCCCCGACGAACACGGCACCCCGTTCGTGCTGTCGGTCAACGACGTTCCGATCGTCGTGCGCGGCGTGAACTGGATCCCCGACGACGTGTTCCCCACCCGGATCACGCGGGATCGGCTGGCCGGGCGGTTCGACCAGGCGATCGGGGCCAACGTCAACCTGCTGCGCGTCTGGGGCGGCGGCCGGTACGAGTCGGAGGACTTCTACGACCTCGCCGACGAACGCGGGCTGCTCGTCCAGCAGGACTTCCTCTTCGCCTGCGCCGCGTACCCCGAGGAGGAGCCGTTCGCCAGCGAGGTCGCCGCCGAGGCCGCCGAGCAGGTGACCCGGCTGACGCCCCACCCGTCGCTGGTCCTGTGGACCGGCAACAACGAGAACATCTGGGGCTGGCACGACTGGGACTGGCAGGAACCCCTGGCGGGCCGCACCTGGGGCCGGGGCTACTACCTCGACGTCCTGCCCCGCATCGTCGGCGAGCTGGACCCGACCCGCCCGTACTGGCCGGGTAGCCCCTGGTCGGGCACCGAGACGATCCACCCCAACGACCCGGCGCACGGCACCACCCACATCTGGGACGTGTGGAACACCGACGACTACACGAAATACCGGGAGTACGTCCCGCGCTTCGTCGCCGAGTTCGGCTACCAGGCCCCACCGGCGTACGCCACCCTGCGCCGGGCGCTGAGCGACGAACCCCTTGCCTCCGACTCGCCCGGCATGGCCCACCACCAGAAGGCCGCCGACGGTGACACCAAGCTCCGGCGGGGCCTGGACGCGCATCTGCCCGCCCCGGCGGACTTCGACGACTGGCACTACCTGACCCAACTCAACCAGGCGCGGGCCATCCAACTGGGGGTCGAGCACTTCCGGTCGCACCGGGACGTCTGCGCGGGCACCATCGTCTGGCAGCTCAACGACTGCTGGCCGGTCACCTCCTGGTCGGCCGTCGACGGCGACGGCCGCCGCAAACCCCTGTGGTACGCGCTGCGTCACGCGTACGCCGACCGGTTGCTCACCGTGCAGCCCCGCGACGGCGGGCTGGCCCTGGTCGCGGTGAACGAGACCGGCCAGCCGTGGCGGTCGTCGGCCTCGGTGACCCGGCTGACCCTCGACGGGGAGCCCCGGGCGAAGACGACGGTGGAGCTGGACGTCCCCGCGTACGCGGCGGTCACCCTGGCGCTGCCGGCGGACCTAACCCGGCCGGAGGACGCCCGGCGGGAACTGCTGGTGGCCGAGGCGGGGGAGACCGCCGAACGGGCGCTGTGGTTCTTCGCCGAGGACCGGGACGTCGACTGGCCGGCTGCGGCCTGGGACGCGACCGTCGAACCGGTGTACGGCGGTCAGCGGGTGCGCGTAACCGCCCGCACGGTGCTGCGCGACCTGACCCTCTTCCCGGACCGACTGGACGCCTCCGCCACTGTGGACAGGTCCCTGATCACCCTGCTGCCGGGTGAGTCGGCGACTTTCACCGTGCAGGCGGCCGGGCCGCTGGACGACGCGGCCCTGACCAATCGTCCGGTGCTGCGCTGCGTCAACGACATCTGAGAGCGTGTTTGAGGAGGTCGGTGTAACTGTCGTTGAGCATGGCCTGCAGGCTGGGAGCGCGCGGTGGGTCTGGTGGGGGTACCTCGTAAACATCCATCGATCGGCCTGAAGGCGCCGTGCCTTGCAGATGAAGTTGAGCGCGATGGCCCTCGATTGTGAGGACGGGATGTTCATCGGCTTCCAACGGGTCGACGATTACCGGAAGCCGCACTGGCCCTACCAAATGGTTCCTCAGCAGATCCGCCTCGACTTCGCGGTGGAGGACCTGGGCGAGGCTGAGGCCAGCTGCTGGAGTTTGGCGCAGGCAAGCCCGTCAACCATCTGGGAGGGGATATCTGGCTAGTCTTGGTCGATCCGGCCGCGCATTAGTTCTGCTTGCTCAAAGCCAAAGCGGACGAGTCTCCTGAGAGCGGCCTCAATGGTCTGATGTGGATGGCGCGGCGACCCGACGTCGATGGTTGCGGTGGTGGGCAGTGGGGCGCGGGATGTCTTCTCGTCGTGGCTATGCCCCCTTGCTTGGCCGATGCCCAGTGGGCGCTGATCAAGCAAGTGCTGCCGGAGCCGAGCACCAACGGGCGGCGGGAGAGGCACCCGCGGCGGAAGATTGCGCACGCGATCCTGCATGTCGTGTGGTCAGATTTGCCCGTGGTGGTACCAGGCGGCTGACCTGCAACCGTGGCAGACGGTGTACTGGTACTTCATCCGGTAGAAGGAGGGCGGCGGACCGAGAAGCTCATGGCCGTGCTGCGTGTCAAGGCGCGGGTGCAGCAGGGCCGAGAGCCGGAGCCGTCAGTGCGGATCATCGACTCGCAGATCGTCAAGGGCACCGACACCGTAGGGCGGGACGGTCGCGGCTACGACGCGGGCAAGAAAATGAACGGACGGAAGCGGTTCATCGTTACCGACACACGGGGTCTGCTGGTCACTGTGACGTCCTCGCTGCGAGCTGGCAGGACCGTGACGGCGCGAAGAGGGCCCTGCTCAGCGCATATCTGGCCACCCCGATCCGGCACGTCTTCACCGACCCGACCAGAGCTTCGCCGTGCATCCCTGCCGGCGGGTGGTGGAGCGTTCCCTAGCCTGGCTCCTACTCACCGGCGGCTTGTCGGCGGCTATGAACGCCAACCGACCTCTCCGAAGCGCTCATTCGGTGGGCCTCCATCGTCGGCATGGTCCGCCGTATCGCCCACGGCGAGCCCGCCCGCCAACAAGCCCGGGGCACCTTCAACTGGACCTGATCACGCCGTCTCAAACACGCACTGAGGGACAGAGTTCCAGAGTGGCGCCCAGTTTACCAGCTTTACCTTGTATGACCTGCCCGTTTCAGCCAGCCAGATTGTTGCGCCGACGTACGAGATTGGCCACTGCGATGACCCGCGGCCTACGGCCGCCTGGCACGGTGAAACCTAGGCCGTGTCGGAAAATTTCTGGAATCCAGTATTGGTTGTCCTCGCGGAATAGAACTCCGTTCGCGTCGAGAAGTTGCGCCTGCTCGCTGTCTAAACCGACTGCGTCAAGCTGAAAAGGCAGCTTCTTCTGCTCGATATCTAAAGCTTGAAGCCGGTCGAGCAGCACTCCGACCGGGCGGTTCTCCAGCCGTATGGCTTCAATTTTCTGTTGACTGCAAACAGGCAATGCGTTCCGCATGGCTGTCGGGGTGAGTACGCGGTCTGACCAGCGGCTATCCGACCCTACTGATTCGTCGGCTGCAGTTGCTAGGAAGGAGACGATGTCTCTAGCCTGGACCTGTTGCCGGAAATCAGAAAGTGCAGCAAAAAACCACACTTCTGACCTGGCTTCTTTTGATTTGAGGGTCCCCATCTTCTCGCCCCAGGCTGCGAGCATGAGCTCGGACAAGTGGTCTTCGCTGGCCGATCGCACCTCATTGTTTGCCACATCAAGAGCGCCGCCTCGCTGGCATACCCAGGCAGCTAAGCGAAGTGCCTCTTCCCTATTCCAGCGCAGAGAGTACTTCTCGTATCGTTTCTCGAACTGAGCGAAGTTTTGCCTAAGTGCGGCTTGCGCGAGGTCGCGACGAACGAAAGCCACCATGCCCAGGGGTCGGCCGCGTAGAGTGCGCAGCCACTCAGGGCATTCGACTAGTAATGCGCGAAGGGCCCGTTGTTCATGCTGGCTTTCCACGAACTCCTGGAACAGGTCTTCAAGTCCATCGAGCACAAATATCGCCGATTGTCTGCGGGCGAAGCTGGTCAGTTCATCTTCCGCTGTTTCAGATGTAGCCGGTATTCCTATCGCCCGGGCAAAGCACGCCAGCCAAACCCTACGCCATCCTACTGGTGTCAGCTCGAGGGCTAGCGCTTCTGTAACCATATCCCGGATTGCCTGTGAGTTGGCAGGCTCTTGGCCGGTCAGGCGATGGGCTGCTGCGGCTCGCCGTTCATTTATCAGGGCAGGATCGGCCAAATTGCTCGAGGCGAGCACCGGCACGGTAGGAACTTGCAATGAGGACGCTCGGATGCCCGTCGCGTCGATAAACGAGGACCAATCAGGACGTCGGCAGAGCTGCAGGTAGGTGAAGGTCTTCCCGGCACCTTTGCTGCCGATGACGATCTCGATGGGTAGCTCGGTCCTGTGCGCCTCGGCGAGGTTGCGAAGCGCTTCGGTCGCTAGGAAATCCGCCTCTTCGGAGCTGTCTGCAAACACCAAATCAGCGGCGACTCTGGCCAGTCGGTTCCTCGTGTCGTCGATGGTTCCTGGTGTTGCTGCGGCTACGAGCGTGGCCACCTGCGTGGGTTGGCCAGGCATAGCCTCGATAAGGGGTGTGAGGACCTGGCTAAGTCCTGCTCGCGCTGTAAGGGTCACTACGCTATTCCAAGATGCCGGAAGATTTAGAAGGCGTGAGTCGAAAGGGCTGGTCATGACGGCGATTGCCACGTCCGAGTCCGTGGTGTCCTGATTGGAAATGGCCGCCTCGTCACTTCGGCGAGAAACAGCAAGGGCGGCACTGCGTAGTTCAGCCGCAACTTCGAGTAGCCGCTCACTGTGATCCTGATCGCTGAATTGCGTCAACAGCAATGCGCAGTCCGGATCCGTCGCCCGCGTGGCGGGAGCTCGTAGCGCCAGGTCTCGGAGAATCTGTGCTGTTCCTCTCACGGATTGATCGCTTATCGTCGTGACAAACACCCGATGAACTCTAGGGTCGAGCAACAGCGGAGCGCTTAGTTCGCTCGCGCCAGCCCGCAAATCTATTAATACCGCGTCAACCTGAAGGGCGTGGCCGAGTTCCGCAAGCGCTTCCGTCAAGACGTAAGGGTCGCGCTCGGACGTTAGCAGGTCGATTGGCTCGATAGGACTGGGCGTTACGCGAGTGTGGTCACGGCGTGCGGGCATGACCACTACCCCATCCAGCGTTTGGTTCGTGAGAAACTTTTGACCAAGGCGAACCGCGTCAATATACTTTTCGTCCATGGCGCCGTGCACCAAAGCGAGAAAGTCCTCATATGCAAAGTCGATTCGAGTCACTTCCGAAGCCATCCAGGTTATCCCTGGTGCTTCCAAGTCGGCGTCGACGAGCAGGACCCGGCGGCCTTCCTCGACCAGTCGGCGGGCGGCAGCAACACAATGCAGCGTGCGACCGACCCCTCCCTTGAAGGAGTGAAAGGCTATAATTGAAACTTCATGAGGAAGTGAGGGGCGAGGTGCCGGTAGCGGCTCGCCCAGTTCAGCCACGATCCTGCGGTCGCCCCATCTTGGCCGACGGTCGGCTGGCGGAGCCTGATCGAAAGAATCTATTTCAACTGGTAGTGGTCGCTCATTCCCAGCGTCGTCCAGAAGTATTAGGCTGCGGTCGGGCTCAACTGTAAGTGGGCCAAGAACAGAGCGTAGCCAGACCCAGACTGGCTCCGCCGGCATCCCTGGATCCACTGCAAGACGCACGCCGTCCCAGTAAGCGTCTACTTCCCTCAGCCACGTGGGCCACGCCTTCTGGCGGGCGAGGTCAGCGAAGTACTGGTTGACGTCCAGCCAAGTGAAGAGATGGTCCGGGTGGGTAGATGGGGATGTGTCTGGCTGATGGTTCATTGCCCCAGCTCCTTCTGGACCCATTGACTCAGCACGGTCAAGCCTGCCACAGAGTTCTGCTCGTCCTGAACGTCCAACGACGCACCATACCTCCATGCCTCGTGCAGTTGAGGGACTGAGACCGGAGCTGTTGACGAGTCTCCGTGAGCCCTCCGTTTGCAGGCAAGCAGCTTCTGATAAGTCGCCTGGTTCAGGTGCAACTCCTTCGCCAGTCGCCTGAGGTCGTGTGTTACAAGATCTTTCGGTAACCCCGCGATCGATTTCAAGTTGCGGCGTCGCAGTGCTGCGGCCTTCAAACCGCACTCAACGGCATAAAACAGCAGCAGGTAAGAGACCTCAGCGTTGGTTGCCTGGGCGGCTTCACGAAGGCGCGAGCAGCTGCTCCTGAGATCGCGAGGCGTGACGTCTAGAGGCACCGGGAGATGGTACCGATGTCACTATGTGAATGTTCCTGCGGCGTTCGGAAATTCCTCGCCTTCACTCCGGGACGCGGCGGTAGGCGCCGTCGCTGGCTGAGGTGGCCATCGAGGCGTACGCGCGCAGTGCCGCCGACACCGGCCGCTGCCGGTTGGTCGGGGTGTACGGCTTGTCGCGCTTCTCCTCGGCCACCCGTCGCGCCTCCAGTTCGTCCTCGGCCACGTTGAGGGAGATCGACCGGCCCGGGATGTCGATGACGATCTCGTCGCCCTCGCGGACCAGGGCGATCAGCCCTCCGGACGCGGCCTCGGGGGAGGCGTGCCCGATGGAGAGGCCGGACGTGCCGCCGGAGAAGCGGCCGTCGGTGAGCAGCGCGCACGAGCGGCCCAACCCGCGGCCCTTGAGGAACGAGGTGGGGTAGAGCATCTCCTGCATGCCGGGGCCACCCTTCGGGCCCTCGTAGCGGATCACCACGACGTCGCCGGCGACGACCTCCTTGGCGAGGATCGCCGTCACCGCGTCGTCCTGCGACTCGTAGACCTTCGCCGGGCCGCGGAAGGTCAGACAGTCGTCCGGCACGCCGGCGGTCTTCACGACGCAGCCGTCCGGGGCCAGGTTGCCGTGCAGGATGGCGAGGCCGCCATCGGCGGAGTACGCGTGCTCACGGTCGCGGATGCAGCCCTCGGTCGCGTCGGTGTCCAGCGTCGACCAGCGGTTGGTGGTGGAGAAGGGCTCGACGGTGCGGACCCCGCCGGGAGCGGCGTGGAACAGCTCGACCGCCGTCGGCGTCGGCGAGCCGCCGCGCACGTCCCAGTCGGAGAGCCACTGCGCCAGCGAAGGGGAGTGCACGGCGTGCACGTTCCGGTTGAGCTGCCCGGCCCGGTCCAGCTCGCCGAGGATCGCCGGGATGCCACCGGCCCGGTGCACGTCCTCCATGTGGTACTTCGGCGAGTTCGGGGCGACCTTGGCCAGGCACGGAACCCGCCGGGAGATGGCGTCGATGTCGGCGACGCCGAAGTCCAGTTCCGCCTCGCGGGCGGCGGCGAGCAGGTGCAGCACGGTGTTGGTGGAGCCGCCCATCGCCACGTCCAGGGCGACCGCGTTCTCGAAGGCGGCCTTGGAGGCGACCGTACGGGGGAGCACGGAGTCGTCGTCGCCGTCGTACCACCGCTTGGCGATGTTCACGACGGTGCGGCCGGCCTCGACGAAGAGCGACCGGCGCGCGGCGTGGGTGGCCAGCGTCGAGCCGTTGCCGGGCAGCGCGAGCCCGATGGCCTCGGTGAGGCAGTTCATCGAGTTGGCGGTGAACATCCCGGAGCAGGAGCCGCAGGTGGGGCAGGCGGAGCGCTCGATCTCGCCGAGCTGCTCGTCGGTCACCGCCTCGTTCGAGGAGGCGATCATCGCGTCGATCAGGTCGATCTTGCTGTGCACGACGCCCTCGATCGCCGTCGTCTTGCCGGCCTCCATCGGGCCGCCGGAGACGAAGACGGTCGGGATGTTGAGCCGCAGCGCGGCCAGCAGCATGCCCGGGGTGATCTTGTCGCAGTTCGAGATGCAGACCAGGGCGTCCGCGCAGTGCGCGTTGACCATGTACTCCACCGCGTCGGCGATCAACTCGCGGCTGGGCAGGGAGTAGAGCATGCCGCCGTGGCCCATCGCGATGCCGTCGTCGACCGCGATCGTGTTGAACTCCCGCCCGACGCCGCCGGCCTCGGCCACCGCGTCGGCGACCAGACCGCCCATGTCCTTCAGGTGGACGTGACCGGGCACGAACTGGGTGAAACTGTTGGCGATGGCGACGATCGGCTTTCCGAAATCGTCGTCGGTCATCCCGGTGGCCCGCCAGAGGGCCCGGGCGCCGGCCATCGTCCGACCGTGTGTGGAAGTCCTCGATCGCAGCTCAGGCATGTGTACCAGCATGACACCGCCGCCGCGTCAGGCATCCGGAGTATCCGCCGTGTCCCAACAGATGCACATCCGGTCTCCCACGGCGTGCACTCATCCGGCACTCTTGATGGCGTGCATCTCCCCCCGGGCATGGTCGCCGTCGCGGCGCTGAGCGGCGTGGTCGCAGCCGCGGCCACCGTGCTGCTGACCATGGTCGCGCGGCGGCGCAGCGGGCCGCGCCGGCCGGCGCACCTGCTGCTCGCGGCGGCCGCCGGGACGTCCCTGGCCAGCCTGTTGGTCGGTCTGGTGGCCGTGCTCTCCACCAACGAGCACTGGGCCCACGAGCAGAGCCAGCGCACCGGCTGGGCCACCGTGGCGGCGATCGGTACGGCGGTGAGCGGGCTGGCCTTCGCGGCCGGGCTGCTCCGGCTGCCGGGGGTCGCCGCCACCGCCGCGGGGACCGCCCGGCTCGCCCTGGACGGTCTGACCATGGCGGCGGCGCTGTGGTTCGTCGGCTGGGTGCTCTTCTCCGAGCCGACCCGGCTGCTCGGCGCCGCCACGCCGATGGCCTGCCCGGCGATCCTGGTGGCGACGGTGAGCGCGGCGCTCGGCGCCGGCCTCGCCGTGATCGTCGTCTTCCGGGCCGCCGCCCCGCGTCAGCGGCTGGCCGTGCTCGCGGCCGGGATCAGCGCGGTGAGCTGCGGCGGGCTGGGCCTCAGCGCCGGGCTCTGCCAGGCGGGGCCGACCATGGCACTCGCCGGCGCGGCGGTGCTGGCCGCCGGTCTGCTGACCGTCGCGCTCGCCGTCCACCAGGCCGACCGGCCCGGGCACGTCGAGCTGGACCTGATCGGTCGCGACGGCGAGTACGCCGTCGCCCCGATGCTGGCCATGGCGGCCTCGGCGATGTACCACCTCCTGCAGGACGGGCGGTTCACGGCGCCCGGCATCGTCGCCGGCAGCGTCGAGGGCTTCGCCCTGGTGGCCCGGCAGTACCTCACCCTCAAGGACGTCCGGGACTACGCCGGCCGGCTGGCCGAGCGGGAGGCGCACTTCCGTGAGCTGGCGCACACCGACCCCCTGACGTCGCTGGCCAACCGGCGAGGGCTGCTGCGGGCGCTGCACGACGGCGCGGCGGCCGGCACCCCGTGCGTACTGCTCGGTCTGGATCTGGACGGCTTCAAGAACGTCAACGACATGCGGGGCCACGACGTGGGCGACGCCGTGTTGGCCGAGGTGGGCCGCCGGCTGCGCGGCAACCTGCGCCCGGGTGACGTGGCGGCCCGGCTCGGCGGCGACGAGTTCGCCGTACTCATGCCGGCCCGACCGACCGAGGCGGACCGGGTGGCCGAGCGGCTGCTCGGCGTGCTCAACCGGCCGTACGACCAGCCGGAGGGCCCGGTCTTCCTGTCCGTGAGCATCGGCGTGGCCGGGTGGGCCGGCGAACCCGACGTGGAGCTGCTGCTGCGCCACGCCGATCTGGCGCTGCGCTACGCCAAGCAACGCGGCAAGAACCGGATCGAGCGCTACGACGCCGCGTACGACCAGTTGCTGCGCCGCCGCACCACGCTGGAGCACGAGCTGCGGGGCGCGATCGAGCGCGACGAGCTGCGGCTGGCCTTCCAGCCGGTGGCCTCGCTGCCGTCGGTGCGGCCGGTCGGCGCCGAGGCGCTGCTGCGCTGGCACCACCCCGAGCTGGGCAACATCCGCCCGGACGAGTTCATCCCGCTCGCCGAGGAGTGCGGGATGATCGCCACACTCGGCGCCTGGGTGCTGCACCAGGCCTGCTACCAGCTCTCCCGTTGGCTGACCGACGGGCATGACGTCTGGGTCTCGGTGAACGTCTCGCCGCGCGAGCTGCACGCCCCGGAGTACGTGGTCCAGGTCGCCGAGGCCCTGCGCGCCCACCACGTGCCGCCGCAGCGGCTGGTGCTGGAGGTCACCGAGCACGCGGTCGCCACCGACCTGGACGAGCTGATCCGGCGGCTGACCGCGCTGCGGCTGACCGGCGTACGGATCGCGCTGGACGACTTCGGTGCCGGCTACTCGTCCCTGGGGCAGCTGCGCCGACTGCCGATCGACATTCTGAAGATCGACCACAGCCTGGTCGCCGAGCACGAGCCGGTCCGCCCGGTGGGCCAGGACGGTCCGGCGTTCGCGCCCATGGTCGACATCGTGATGCGGCTGGGCCACCAGTTGGGCCTGGAGGTCATCGCCGAGGGGGTCACCACGCCTACCGAGTTGGCCGCGGTGGTCGCCGCGGGCTGCCGGTTCGGGCAGGGCGCGCTGTTCGGCTGGGGAGTGCCGGCCGAGCACCTGGAGGCGATGCTGGAGGCGGCCACCTCGCCGGGTGCGCGGCCCTCCCCGCTGCCCGCTCCGCGCCGGGTTGCCGGCGGGTCCGGGCAGGTCACGCCGTCTGGTGGTGGCGCGGTGTCAGCCGACTCGCCGCCCTCCGTCAACCAACATGTGGGATCAGTTGACTCATCGCGTGAGATGCGTCAGGCTTAGCCGCATGTCGTCGTACCGGTCGCTGCGAGTACTTACCTGAGCGCACTCTCCCTCATCGAGAGTGCGCTGGCCCCGTGCATCTGCACGAGGGCCGTTTTTATTGCCGTCGGAACCTGTCGCGACGGGCCCACGCCCGCCTCGCATCGCTGAACAAGCCCCAGCCACTCCAGCCGAAGGCCAGAACCACCATGACGAGACCCACGCCCGAGACCCTCGCCCACACCGCCCGGCGGGCCCGCGCGACCGCCGACCCGGCCGGCACCGTCGACCCCGCCGCCGCGCGCGCCGCGGCCACCCCGGCTGTCCCGGCCGTACGGACAGCCGCCCCGGCCCAGGTCTCCGGCGCCAGCTCGCTGGTGCGGTCCCTGGAGGCGCTCGGCGTCGACGTCGTCTTCGGCATCCCGGGCGGCGCGATCCTGCCGGCGTACGACCCGCTCTACGACTCCACCGTCCGGCACATCCTGGTCCGCCACGAGCAGGGCGCCGGGCACGCGGCCACCGGCTACGCGCAGGCCACCGGCAAGGTCGGCGTCTGCATCGCGACCTCCGGCCCGGGTGCGACCAACCTGGTCACGCCGATCGCCGACGCGTACATGGACTCGGTGGCGATGGTGGCGATCACCGGCCAGGTGGCCCGCCCGTCGATCGGCACCGACGCCTTCCAGGAGGCGGACATCCAGGGCATCACGCTGCCGATCACCAAGCACAACTTCCTCGTGCAGACCGCCGAGGAGATCCCGCAGGTGCTGGCCGAGGCGTTCCACCTGGCCAGCACCGGCCGGCCCGGCCCGGTGCTGGTCGACATCCCCAAGGACGTGCTCCAGGCGTCGACCACCTTCTCCTGGCCGCCCACCCTGGACCTGCCCGGCTACCGGCCCACCCTGCACCCGCACGGTAAGCAGATCCGGGAGGCGGCGCGGTTGATGGCCGCGGCCCGGCGGCCGGTGCTCTACGTCGGCGGCGGGGTGCTCAAGGCCGGCGCGACCGACGGGCTGCGCCGGCTGGCCGAGCTGACCGGCATCCCGGTGGTCACCACGCTGATGGCGCTCGGCGCGTTCCCCGACTCGCATCAGCAGCACCTGGGGATGCCCGGCATGCACGGCACGGTCGCTGCGGTCTACGGCCTGCAGAAGGCGGATCTGATCGTCGCGCTGGGCGCACGCTTCGACGACCGGGTCACCGGCAAACTGGACTCGTTCGCCCCGGACGCGGCGGTGGTGCACGCGGACATCGACCCCGCCGAGATCGGCAAGAACCGGCACGTGGACGTGCCGATCGTCGGCGACGCCAAGCACGTCATCGACGAGCTGATCGCTGCGGTCACCGCTGAACGGTCGGCGGGGCACACCGCCGACCTCGGTGACTGGTGGACGCAGCTGGACGACCTGCGCAACCGTTACCCGCTGGGCTACGACGAGCCGGTCGACGGGACCCTGTCCCCGCAGTACGTGATCAAGCGGCTGGGCGAGATCGTCGGCTCGGACGCGATCTTCGTGGCCGGGGTGGGCCAGCACCAGATGTGGGCGTCGCAGTTCATCTCCTACGAGAAGCCGTACACCTGGTTGAATTCCGGCGGTCTCGGCACGATGGGCTACGCGGTTCCGGCGGCGATGGGCGCCAAGGTCGGCAAGCCGGACACGGTGGTCTGGGCGGTGGACGGGGACGGCTGCTTCCAGATGACCAACCAGGAGTTGGCCACCTGCGCGTTGGAGGGCATCCCGGTCAAGATCGCCGTCATCAACAACGGCAATCTCGGCATGGTCCGACAGTGGCAGACGCTCTTCTACAACGAGCGCTACTCCAACACCGAGCTCGGCACCCACAAGCACCGCATTCCGGACTTCGTCAAGCTCGCCGAGGCCCTGGGCTGCGTCGGGCTGCGCTGCGAGAGCGCGGCTGACGTGGACAAGACCATCGCCGCCGCCATGGAGATCAACGACGCGCCCGTGGTGATCGACTTCGTGGTCGGCAAGGACGCGATGGTCTGGCCGATGGTCGCCGCCGGCACCAGCAACGACGAGATCATGTTCGCCCGTGGCGTCCGCCCGGTCTTCGACGAGGATGACATTTAATGACGATGCACACCCTGTCCGTGCTGGTGGAGAACAAGCCCGGCGTGCTCGCCCGGGTCTCCGGCCTGTTCTCCCGGCGCGGGTTCAACATCGACAGCCTCGCCGTCGGCGAGACCGAGAACCCGGACGTCTCCCGGATCACCATCGTGGTCAACGCGGAGTCGTCCCCGCTGGAGCAGGTCACCAAGCAGCTCAACAAGCTGGTCAACGTGCTCAAGATCGTTGAGCTGGATCCGCAGGTCTCGGTTGCCCGCGAGCTGCTGCTGGTGAAGGTTCGCGCCGACCGGTCCGCGCGGTCGCAGGTGCTGGAGACGGTCAACCTGTTCCGTGCCCGGGTGGTCGACGTCGCACCGGACACGCTGACCATCGAGGCCACCGGCACACCGGACAAGCTCGACGCGCTGCTGCGCGACCTCGAGGCCTTCGGCATCAAGGAAATGGTCCAGTCCGGGCTGGTGGCCATCGGGCGCGGCTCGCGTTCGATCACCGCCGGCCCCGCGCTGCGCGCCGCCTGACCCATCCGCACAGACCACGACGGGCCACTCAGGCCGTCGTACGAAAGGGAAGTTTCTCATGAGCGTTGAGGTGTACTACGACGATGATGCCGACCTCGGCCTGATCCAGGCCAGGAAGGTCGCGGTGATCGGCTACGGCAGCCAGGGTCACGCCCACGCGCTGTCGCTGCGGGACTCGGGCGTCGACGTGGTGATCGGTCTGCCGGAGGGCTCGAAGAGCCGTCCCAAGGCCGAGGAGCAGGGCCTGCGGGTGCTCACGCCGGCACAGGCCGCCGCCGAGGCCGACGTGATCATGGTGCTGGCGCCGGACACCGCCCAGCGCAAGCTCTACACCGAGTCGATCGAGCCGCACCTCGCCCCGGGCAAGGCGCTCTTCTTCGGTCACGGCTTCAACATCCGGTACGGCCTGATCAAGCCCCCGGCCGAGGTGGACGTGGCGATGGTCGCACCGAAGGGCCCGGGTCACCTGGTCCGCCGCCAGTACGCCGACGGCAAGGGCGTGCCCTGCCTCGTCGCCGTCGAGCAGGACGCCAGCGGCAACGCGCTCGCGCTCGCCCTCGCGTACGCCAAGGGGATCGGCGGCACCCGGGCCGGCGCGATCAAGACCACCTTCACCGAGGAGACCGAGACCGACCTCTTCGGCGAGCAGGCGGTGCTCTGCGGCGGTGCGGCGGCCCTGGTGCAGACCGGCTTCGAGGTGCTCACCGAGGCGGGTTACGCCTCCGAGGTGGCCTACTTCGAGTGCCTGCACGAGCTGAAGCTGATCGTCGACCTCATGTACGAGGGCGGCATCGCGAAAATGCGGTACAGCATCTCCGACACCGCCGAGTACGGCGACCTGTCCCGTGGCCCGCGCATCATCGACTCCCGGGTCAAGGACGAGATGCGCAAGATCCTGGGCGAGATCCAGTCCGGCGAGTTCGCTCGCGAGTGGGTCGCCGAGGACGAGGCCGGCCGGCCGAACTTCAAGAAGTGGCAGGCCGAGGGTGCGGCGCACCCGATCGAGGAGACCGGCAAGAAGCTGCGCGGCATGATGAGCTGGGTCGACCGCCCGATCACCGAGACCGCCTGATCGCTCGGCCAGACGACAGTCTCCGACGGCCCCGGGCCGCGCTCTCCCCAGCGCGACCCGGGGCCGTCGGCAATGCGCCGACGCCGGTAGCGGCCTCGGCACGTGCTCGGGTGGGAGTGTCGCTGGTGAGCCGTATACCTGAGAGTCATATTCATACCTCTGAGGTATGTCGCTCACCGCAGTGGTAAGCCCGACCCGTGCGCACGGCGCGCGACAGCGGTTTCGCTGTGGTGAACGGGTGATGTCCATCGCTCGACCGCGCGTGTGAGGGCACTCACCCTGAAGACCCGAACACGCCGGCCAGCGCGGCCCCTACGATCGCGGGTAGGTGCGCTGAGCCGGCACCTGACGGCCACGGCACGGATCAGCGTGGGGCGCAGTGCGGCGCCCCGCCGCCCGGGCCGATCGCAAACACGACCTCTACGAGGACCGATGAATCCTGTCGTACTGATCGCCGAAGAACTCGCCCCCGCCGCCATCGAGGTGCTCGCCCACGACTTCGACGTCCGGCACGTCGACGGCACCGACCGTCCGGCCCTGCTCGCGGCGCTCTCCGAGGCCGACGCCGTCATCGTGCGCAGCGCGACCCAGATCGACGCCGAGGCGATCGCCGCCGCGCCGCGACTCAAGGTGGTCGCCCGGGCCGGCGTCGGGCTGGACAACGTCGAGGTGCCGGCCGCCACCGCCCGGGGCGTCATGGTCGTCAACGCGCCCACCTCCAACATCGTGTCCGCCGCCGAGCAGGCCGTCGCACTGCTGCTCGCCGTGGCCCGTAACACCGCGAGCGCCAGCTCCGCGCTCAAGGCGGGGGAGTGGAAGCGGTCGAAGTACACCGGTGTCGAGGTGCAGGGCAAGACCGTCGGCGTGGTCGGGCTCGGTCGTATCGGGGTGCTCTTCGCGTCTCGCATCGCCGCCTTCGGCACCCGGCTGATCGCGTACGACCCCTACATCCAGCCGGCCCGCGCGGCGCAGCTCGGCGTCCGTCTGGTCGGGTTGGACGAGCTGCTGCGCGAGAGCGACTTCATCTCCATCCACCTGCCCAAGACGCCGGAGACGGTGGGCCTGATCGGTGAGAAGGAGCTGGCGATCGTCAAGCCCGGCGTCCGCATCGTGAACGCCGCCCGCGGTGGCCTGGTGGACGAGCAGGCGCTCGCGAACGCCATCGCCGAAGGCCGGGTCGCCGGCGCCGGCGTGGACGTGTACTCCAAGGAGCCCTGCACCTCCTCGCCGCTGTTCGCCTTCGACAACGTGGTGGCCACCCCGCACCTGGGGGCCTCGACGCACGAGGCGCAGGACAAGGCGGGCCTGGCGGTGGCCAAGAGCGTGAAGCTGGCGCTGCAGGGCGAGTTCGTCCCGGACGCGGTCAACGTCCAGGCCGGCGGCGTGGTCGCCGAGGACGTCCGGCCGCTGCTTCCGCTGGCCGAGAAGCTGGGCCGCGCGTTCACCGCCGTCGCCGGTGGGGTCGCCGCCAGCGTCGCCGTCGAGGTGCGCGGCGAGATCGTCAGCCACGACGTGTCGGTGCTCAAGCTCGCCGCGACGAAGGGCCTGTTCAGCTCCGTGGTCGAGGAGCAGGTCACCTACGTCAACGCCCCGCACCTGGCCGCCGAGCGCGGCGTCGAGGTCACGCTGGACAGCCTGGCCGAGACGGCCGACCAGCCCACCCTCGTGACGGTGCGCGGCGCTCTGCCGGACGGCCGGACGGTAAGCGTCTCCGGTACGGTCACCCACTCGGGCGCCCGCGACGTCCCCCGGCTGACCGAGGTGGACGGTTTCGACGTGGAGATCGCCGCGGAGGGCATCCTGCTCTTCCTGCGGTACGCCGACCGGCCGGGCGTCGTCGGCACCGTCGGCACCCTGCTCGGCGAGTCGGGCATCAACATCGCCGCGATGCAGGTGGCCCGGCGTGAGGCGGGCGGCGAGACCCTGATGACGCTCACCGTCGACCAGGCGCTCGGCGCCGACCTGCTCACCTCGGCGGCCGACTCGATCGGCGCGACCGCCGCCAGCGCGGCGGACCTGCGCGACGAGTAGTCGGCGGTCACGCCACCGGCCGCGCACGACCGGCCGTGGCGGCACAGACGGCAGCACCACGGGGGGCCCGGCGACGCGCCGGGCCCCTCTGTCGTACCCCGGGGGCGGGGGGATGCCCGGCCCTCGGCGCGCCCCGCGGCCGGAATGCCCGGCCCGCCCCGCCCGGGGTCAGTGGGGCAGTCGGGCCGGGGGCGGGTAGACCGAGCCGTCCTGCGGGTCGAAGAGCATCAGCCCGTGCTCCCCGGCCAGTCGCTCGATGTCCAGCAGCACCTGGTCCGCGCAGGTCGGGTGCAGGTTCAGCTCGACGTGGTCGTGGGCGGCGTGCAGCGGCGCCACGGCCCACGGGCTGTCCGGACCGGGGTGCCGGTCCGGATAGGACGCGGTGATCGCCCGGTAGAAGCCGACAACGCGCGGGTCCGGGTAACGGTCCACGTGCCGCCCCTGCCGGCAACCGTCGACCGCTGCCCGCACGTCCTCGGGCGTCGCCCCGTCCTCCAGGGCCCACACACTCAGATCGAAACTCACGGCGGACAGCGTGCCATCCGTCGTTCACCATGTCGAAACTGCCTCGCCGCAGGCCAATCGCCGACCCGCCGCTTTCCGGTCAAGAGAGTCCGCTGTGGAGACTCTTGCGTCGAGTTGCGTCGATTCGCTAGCGTACGACTGCGGTTACTGGCCGCAGGTCGCGACGCCGGCCCGTCTTCGGGTGGCGCGGCCGACGTCCGGCCCGACCGGTCCGCACCCCTCGATTGTGCGAGCCACGCGCACTCGTCGCTGATCGGCCCCCACGGCCGTTGCCGAGGCCGTGGGGGCCGATCGCAGCGGCCCGACCAGCCGACCATCCGGGCGGCCGAGGTGCGAATCGAGCCGGAGTTCCGTGCGACGGGTTCAGCGCCGGTGGGCGAAGAGCGCGCGATAGTCGGAGCCGCCACGGAACCAGGCCAGGCCGGTGGGCCCGGCGGCGTAGAGCGCGGTGGCGTACGCGTCGGCGACCGTCAGGTCCGGGCCGACGACCGTCGCGGCGACGAGCTGGTTGGCCGGCTCGCCGGTGTGCGGGTCGACCACGTGCCCCTGACGCCCGGTCACCCCAGAGGTGCCGACGGCCCCCGCGGTCATCTCCAGCACCAGTGGCGCGCGCTCGGGTGCCGTCGGGTGGTGCACCGCCACCCGCCACGGCCCGCCGTGCGGCGCCCGGCCGCGGACCACCAGGTCGGCGCCGGCGAGTACGGCGTAGTCGTGGATGCCCGCGGCGCGCAGCCGGGCGGCGGCACGTTCCACGGCCCAGCCGCCCAGCAGGCCGCCCGGGTCGAAGCCGCCGGGCACCGCCCAGGCGTCGAACCAGCCGTCGGTGGCGGCCCGCATGGCCGTGCAGCGGTCCACCAGGTCGGCCAGCGGGGGGTACGACTCCGGGTTGACCTCTCCCCGCCGCAGCATGGAGACCAGGCTCTCCGGGCGGTTCGGGCCGTAGGTCAGGTCGACGGCGCGCAGCTCCGCGACGCTGTCCCGCAGCGCCTCGCCGACGCCTCGACGGCCGAGCCACTCGGGGGCGTTGAGCAGCAGGGTGTACTCGGCGGTCGCGGTGCGTACGGTGTGCTGCACGGCGATCCGGCCATCGGTGGCGGCGGTCGGGTCGATCCGGTGCCGGCGGCTGCCGAGCCGCAGGTCCGGCCGGCGGTTCCGGAACGCCGAAGGATCCGGCCAGCGGGTCCGCGGCTGCTCGTCGATGCGCATGGCACCTGCCCCCTCGCAGTTGACGTCGCGTCGTCACGACCACCGTTCGCGGGCCCCCTGACCCGCTGCCCCCACCGTAGGCAGCGGAGATGATCGCCCCATGAATCCCAGCTGAGAGGGTGCTGTGCATCCGGCTGTCCCAAATGTTGGAAGCATCGTACCGGGTTGCGGGACACCGACGTACCGTTGCCGAGACGGGGCAGTCGAGCGTGGGGAGTACGGGCGTGGCGCGGATCGCTGTGGTGGCCGGGGACGGCATCGGGCCCGAGGTGGTCGCGCAGGCTCGGAAGGTCCTCGACGCGGTGCTTTCCGGCGTGCAGGCCACCGAGTACGACCTCGGCGCCGCCCGCTGGCATCGTACCGGCGAAGTGCTGCCCGACTCGGTGCTGACCGAGCTGGCCGGGCACGACGCGATCCTGCTCGGCGCGGTCGGTGACCCCACGGTTCCGCCGGGTGTCCTGGAACGAGGCCTGCTGCTCAAGCTCCGGTTCGCCTTCGACCAGTACGTCAACCTGCGCCCGTCGCGGCTCTGGCCCGGCGTCGCCGGTCCGCTGGGCAACGTGAAGCCCGGCGAGGTCGACCTGGTGGTGGTGCGCGAGGGCACCGAGGGGCTCTACGCCGGTGCCGGCGGCTCCTTGCACCGCGACACGCCCGCCGAGGTCGCCACCGAGGAGAGCCTCAACACCCGACACGGCGTGGAGCGGGTCATCCGTGATGCGTTCGCCCGCGCCGACCGCCGGGAGCGGCGCAAGGTCACCCTGGTGCACAAGACCAACGTGCTGACCCACGCCGGGTCGCTGTGGGCGCGCGCCTTCGAGGCGGTCGCCGCCGAGCACCCGGACGTCACGACGGAATACCAGCACGTCGACGCGGCCGCGATGTTCCTGGTGACCCAGCCGCAGCGCTACGACGTGGTGGTCACCGACAACCTGTTCGGCGACATCCTCACCGACATCGCCGCCGCGGTCACCGGCGGGATCGGGCTGGCCGCCAGCGGCTGCATCAACCCCGAGGGCGCGTACCCCTCGATGTTCGAGCCGGTGCACGGCTCGGCGCCGGACATCGCCGGGCAGGGCGTCGCCGACCCGGTGGCCGCGGTGCTCTCCGTCGCGCTGCTGCTGGAGCAGCTCGGGCACGCCGAGGCGGCGGCCCGGGTCAACGCGGCGGTCGCCGCCGAGCTGGCCGGCCGCACCCCGGGCGCGGCGCTGCGCACCGCCGAGGTCGGCGACCGGCTCGCCGCCCACGCCGTAGCCTGACCCCTCCGACCCGCCAGGGTCACCGGCGGCATCCGCCGGTCCGGGCAGTCCACCCGGTCCCGAGCGGCCCTACCCGCTGAACGACCGTTCGGGGTAAGTTTCTGGCACAACCATGTCGGTGTGCGATCCCGCATGCCGTTGTTCCCCAGGGAGGTCAGCGCGATGAGCGGTGGTGACAAGCTCGACTTCGAGATCCGTCCGAATCCCGCGCCGGTATCCGCCGCCGACCGGGCCGCCCTGCTGGCCAACCCGGGTTTCGGCCGCGTCTTCACCGACCACATGGTCACCGTGCGGTACGCCGACGGCAAGGGCTGGTACGACGCCCGGGTGGAGGCGCGTGGGCCGATCCCGATGGACCCGGCCAGCGCGGTGCTGCACTACGCGCAGGAAATCTTCGAGGGGCTGAAGGCGTACCGGACCGCGGACGGCGGCGTGACGATGTTTCGGCCGGACGCCAACGCCGCCCGGTTCGTCGAATCGGCGCAGCGGATGGCGATGCCGGCGCTGCCGCCCGAGGTGTTCGTCGACTCGCTGCACAAGCTCATCGAGATCGACCGGGAGTGGATCCCCACCGGCGAGGACGGCAGCCTCTACCTGCGGCCGTTCATGTTCGCCAGTGAGGTCTTCCTCGGCGTCCGCCCGGCCAACGAATACCTCTACATGGTGATCGCCTCGCCGGTCGGTGCGTACTTCAGCGGCGGGGTCAAGCCGGTCACGGTCTGGGTCTCTCCGGACTACACCCGGGCGGCGCCCGGTGGCACCGGCGCGGCCAAGTGCGGCGGCAACTACGCCGCGTCGCTGGCGGCCCAGGCCGAAGCCATCGACGCCGGCTGCGACCAGGTGGTCTTCCTCGACGCGGTGGAGCGCCGCTTCGTCGACGAGCTGGGTGGCATGAACGTCTTCTTCGTCTACGACGACGACTCGGTGGTCACCCCGCCGCTGACCGGCACGATCCTGCCGGGCATCACCCGGGACGCGATCATGACGCTGGCCGGCAAGGCCGGGCACCGGGTGGAGGAGCGGCCGGTCACGTTCGCCGACTGGCAGGCCGACGCGGCCAGCGGCCGGCTCCGCGAGGTCTTCGCCTGCGGCACCGCCGCGGTGATCACCCCGATCGGTCAGGTGCGCTTCCCCGACGGCGAGTTCCTGATCGGGGGCGGCGAGCCCGGCCGGGTCACCATGTCGCTGCGCCAGCAACTGGTCGACATCCAACGGGGCAAGGCCGCCGATCCGCACGGCTGGGTGCACCGGGTCCTCTGACGTCCGGCGCTGACCGGCCCGTTCCCACGGGCCGGTCAGCGCGGCCCGCTAGACCTCGTCGAGCAGGTGGTCGCGCAGGGCCGCGAGCTGCTCGTCGGTCACCCCGGCGTGGCGCAGGTACGCCTCGATCGAGCCGTGCCCCTCGCGCAGCTCGTCCAGGAACATCTGCATGGCCTCGGCGGGTGACGCCAAGAACGGCGCGGGCACCTCCGCCGCGTTCGGCATGGTGGCGGCCAGCCAGGCACTGAACCGGGCCGACGCCTCGCTGCTCAGCGCGTAGTCGGCGGTGATGTCGGCGTCGTCGACGCCCAGGACGGCGAGGGTGAGGGCGCAGACGATGCCGGTGCGGTCCTTGCCGGCCACGCAGTGCACCACCACCGGGGCATTCGCGGAATCCGCGATCAGTCCGATCGCCTCGGCCAGCCCCGCGGTGCCGGTCTGGGCCAGGTCGGCGTACCGGTCGGCGAGGTAGCGGGCCAGGTCGGTGCCCTTCTCGTGCGGCGTACCCGACCAGTCCTCGTGCTCCGGGTGGATGTGCCGGTAGGTCAGCCCCTGGTATGCCGGCACCCGACCGTCGCGCTCCACCTCGGTGGGGCGGCGCAGGTCGATGACGGTGCGGATGCCGATCGCGGCGAACGCGTCCCGGTCCTGCTCGTCGAGGCGGTGCAGGGAGTCGGAGCGGTAGAGGCGACCCCGGCGTACGGTGCGGCCGTCGTGGCCGGGGTAGCCGCCGACGTCGCGGAAGTTGAAGGTCGCGGGCAGCGGGATGGGTCGTGTGTCGTCGATGGCGTCCACGTTCACACGGTAACGGCCGGCGGGCTTTTCGCCCCACCGGCCGTTGGGTCCGATCGGTCAGCGCGCGGTGCCCGGCGGAAGCGCGCCGTACGTCTCGTCGTAGTAACCGCCCAGCTGGTCCCGGTACGTCGGGTCGCTGTGGCTGGTCTCGTCGTACTCCGGGGCGGCCTTGATCTGGTCCCGGGTGCGGTCGACGGAGACGGTGCGCTGGTCGTGGTCGACCTGGTTGACGGTGCCGGCGGGCAGCATCACCTTCTTGCCGAAGATCCACGGCCCGGTGTCCACGACCAGGTAGCTGCCGCCGACCTCGTGACTGGCGCTGTCGATCTTGCCGACTCCGCCGTCGGTGGCCTCGACCTTGTAGCCGACCAGGTCGGCGTCGGCCACTCCGGCCGCATCCCGGTAGCGCCAGGGGTCGAAGGTGCCGGTCGGTGCGCCGCCCGCCACGGCGCCCTGATCACCGCCGTGCAGCGGGTCGGGCCCGGCGTGGGCGGCGTGCGGGTCGATCCTGTCCATGCCGTTCACTCCTGACTGTCGCCGATCGTCTCGGCGTCGCTGGGTGCGTCCCCGCAGGAGCTACCCGGCGGTCGGGGTCCGGAAACGGCGACGGGCCGACGCCGTGGCACGGCGTCGGCCCGTCGGGGCGTACCTGGCTCAGGCCAGTGCCGCCTCGGCGTCCAGGGTGACCGCCGCGGCGTGCACCACGGCGGAGATGCGCAGTGCCTCGTGCACCTGCTCCCGGGTGAAGCCGCTGCCGCGCAACGCCTTCTCGTGCGACTCCAGGCAGACCCCGCAGCCGGTGACCGCGGAGACGGCGAGGCACCACAGCTCGAAGTCGCCCTTGTCGACACCCGGTCGGGCGATGATCTGCATCCGCAGTCGGGCCGGCATCGAGGCGTACTGCTCGTCGCCGATCAGGTGCTTGGCCCGGTAGTAGATGTTGTTCATCGCCATGATGGCCGCGGCGCCCTTGGCCGCCTCGACGCCCTGGGGCCCGAGGTGCTCGACCGCCTCGGCGGCGATCTCGCGCAGCACCAGCGGGTTACGGGCGGCGACCGCGCAGGCCAGCGCCGTGCCCCACGCCTGCGTCGGGGTCAGCGTCGACGTGCCGACGGTGGAGCCCAGGTTGAGCTTGATGTCCTTGGCGTACTCGGGCAGGGCCGCCTTGATCGCATCCAGGCCCACGATCAGACCCCGGCGCCGGCGAGCAGCGCGTTGGCGTCGAGGGTCTCGCCGCCCTTGTTCCAGTTGCACGGGCACAGCTCGTCGGTCTGCAGGGCGTCGAGCACCCGCAGCACCTCGGAGACGTTGCGGCCGACCGAGCCGGCGGTGACCATGGCGAACTGGATCTCGTTGTCGGGGTCGACGATGAACGTCGCGCGCTGGGCCACGCCGTCCGCGCCGAGGATGCCGCACGCCTCGGACAGCTCGCGCTTGATGTCGCTGAGCATCGGGAACGGCAGCTCCCGCAGGTCCGGGTGGTCCTTGCGCCACGCGTAGTGGACGAACTCGTTGTCCACCGACGCGCCGAGCACCTGCGCGTCCCGGTCGGCGAACTCGCCGTTGAGCCGGCCGAACTCGGCGATCTCCGTCGGGCAGATGAAGGTGAAGTCCTTCGGCCAGAAGAAGACCACCCGCCACTTGCCCTCGTAGGACTTGTGGTTGATCGTCTCGAATGCCTTGTCGGCGTCGAGCGACACGCAGGCGGTGAGTTCGTACTCGGGGAAGCCGTCACCGACAGTGAGCACATGTCCTCCTTGAGAGCGGCACGAGGGCCGGTAACTGGATCGGTTCCAGATGCTCCCGTACGCGTGTTTCTGCCGGTCAGTGGTCAGGTGACTTGTGAAGTCGATCACGAGCGCCACGACCGGCGCGGACGGCCACGTTCCGTCACCATCCCGCGATGTGGATAGGTTCTCCCAAAACCAGGGGACGGTGGCAGAATAAAGGCCGTGACCAGCACCACCCTGATTATTGCGACCTAGCGCGCCGGCTCTCCCTCCGCCGAGCGCGCAGACCTCCCGCATCCGCGGGAGGTCTTTTTGTTGCTCCGAGAAAGGATCCTGATGACGTTCCAGGTCTTCGACACGACATTGCGCGACGGCGCCCAGCGCGAGGGGCTCACCTACTCGGTGGTCGACAAGCTGGCGGTGGCCCGGCTGCTCGACGAGTTCGGTGTCGGCTTCATCGAGGGCGGCTGGCCGGGCGCGGTGCCCAAGGACACCGAGTTCTTCCGCCGGGCGCGCGCCGAACTGACTCTGCGGCACGCGGTGCTCGTCGCCTTCGGCGCGACCCGCAAGGCCGGCCTCGCGGTCGCCGACGACCCCCAGGTGCGTGCTCTGCTGGACGCGCAGACCCCGGCCGTCGCGCTGGTTGCCAAGGCCGACATCCGCCACGTCGAGCGTGCGCTGCGCACCACCGGCGCGGAGAACCTGGCGATGATCCACGACACCGTCAGCCACCTTGTCTCCGAGGGGCGCCGGGTGTTCGTCGACGGCGAGCACTTCTTCGACGGCTACCGCCACGACCCGGCGTACGGCGCGGCAGTGGTGCAGACCGCGCTCGCCGCGGGCGCCGAGCGGATGGTCCTCTGTGACACCAACGGCGGCATGCTGCCGTCCCAGGTGACCGCCGCGATCGTCGACCTGACCAGCCGACTCGGCGTCGACCCCGCGCTGTTCGGCATGCACGCGCAGAACGACACCGCGTGCGCCGTGGCCAACACGATCGCCGCCGTCGAGGCCGGTGTCCGCCACGTGCAGGGCACCGCCAACGGGTACGGCGAGCGCCCCGGCAACGCCGACATCTTCGCGGTCGTCGCCAACCTCCAGCTCAAGCTCGGCATGCCCGTCCTACCGGAGGGCTGCCTGGCGCAGATGGTGCGGGTCTCGCACGCCATCGCCGAGATCGCCAACATCGCCCCCGACACCCACCAGGCGTACGCCGGGGCCGCCGCCTTCGCCCACAAGGCCGGGCTGCACGCGAGCGCGATCAAGGTCGACCCGTTGCTCTACAACCACGTGGACCCGTCGGTGGTGGGCAACGACATGCGGATCCTGGTGACCGAGATGGCCGGTCGGGCCAGCGTCGAGCTCAAGAGCCGTGAGCTCGGCCTGGACCTGACCGACCGTCCGGAGGCGCTGACCCGGGTCACCAAGCGGGTCAAGGAGCTGGAGGCCGACGGCTGGTCCTTCGAGGCGGCGGACGCCTCCTTCGAGCTGCTGGTCCGCTCCGAGCTGCCGGAGGGCGGCCCGGCCCGGCCGTTCACCCTGGAGTCGTACCGGGTGCTGGTCGAGCACCGGGAGGACGGCGCGGTCGTCTCCGAGGCGACCGTGAAGATCCGGGTACGCGGCGAGCGGGTGATCGCCACCGCGGAGGGCAACGGCCCGGTCAACGCCCTGGACGAGGCGCTGCGGGTGGGGCTGGCGCGGCACTATCCGCGGCTGCGCGAGTTCGAGCTGGCCGACTACAAGGTGCGCATCCTGGAGGGCAGCCACGGCACCGGCGCCGTCACCCGGGTGCTCCTGGAGACAGCCGACGACAGCGGCCGCGACTGGACGACGGTGGGCGTGCACCCCAACGTCGTCGAGGCCAGTTGGCATGCCCTGGTCGACGCCCTCACCTACGGCCTGGCCCCCGCCTCCGCCACGACGCCAACTCCCTGACCTCCGCGATCCTGCACGGTGTGTCGACGGTCTGCGGCTTGTGCCCCGGACGTCGGGACGGGTCGGTAGGGGTCAGGCCGCGGGCAGGCGGAGGGTGGCCAGGACGGGGCGGTGGTCGCTGCCGGCCAGGTCGAACACGGTCACCTTGTCGGCGGCGATGCGGCGGTCGACAAGCACGTGGTCGATCGTGACCGGGGGGATGAGGTCACCGTCGTACGGGCCCCACGTGCCGGTCAGGCCCTCGCCGGTGGCGTCCGCGGCGTCGACGTAGCCGGTGCGCAGCAGTGCGCGCAGCGGCCCGTGGTCCAGGGTGGAGTTGAAGTCCCCGGCGAGGATCCGCAGGCCGCCGCCGGGGGTGGCCGGTGGCTGGGCGACCAGGTCGGCACGCCAGGCGCCGACCTGGTCCAGCGCGGACGGCGCCGCGGGGTGGGCCGACTCGACCCGTACCGGCGGGCCACCGGGGACGGCGAGCGTGCCGTACGCCTGGGTGAACCCCCAGCCACCGCGGTTGTTGCGGATGCCGGCGTCGCTGATCGGCCACCGCGAGTAGAGCGCGGACCCGGGCGTGCCGACGTGCGCGTTGAGCTGCCGGTAGGGCAGCAGCCGGTCGAGGCCGAGCCGGTCCAGGCTCGCCTGCGCCTCCGGAGTGAACTCCTGCACGGTGAGCACGTCGACCCGGTGCTGCCGGACCAGCTCGACAAGCGCCCCCGTGTCGGCGGCCCCGGCGAGCAGGTTGGCCGTGAGCAGCCGGATCGTCGGGCCGGTCGCCGCCGGCTGTGGCGCGGCCAGCGCCCGGGGCGCCACCACGCCGAGCAGTGCCACCGCGGCCAGGGCCGCGACCGCCGCCGGCCACCAGCGCCGCAGGGCGACCGTGAGGCCGAGGGCCAGCACGCTGAACCCGGCGACGTACGGAGTGAAGGCGAGCGCCTGCACAAGCGGCCCCCGGTCCAGCCCGGCCAGCCGCACGGTGGCCCAGGCGGCCGTGGGCCCGACGGCCGCCCAGCAGAGCGCCGTGCCGATCGGCAGCCGACGGCGGGTGGGTGCGGGTGGCACGTCGATGATCACGGCGCTCAGCCTAGCGGTCGGCGTCGCGCATATTTCGTGAATGCCGATGGGCTCACCTTTCACAATTATCTGACGGGTGGAAGACACCGCCATAATGCGAGGTCAACTATTGACGTCAAGCTTTTTGCGGTGCTACGTTCCACCTGGTCAAAACGACGCAACGCTGAGTAGTAATCCCAGTTCAAGATGGGTATAGATCGTCCAGAAACCGAATCTCCCGGGGCTCTCAGCACCGCCGTACATCTCATTTTCGGCAGTTATCCGTCCCGCCCCGCGGGTCGGCCGAATTCACCCGGTCACACAAGGGGGACCTGTCATGAACACATCCTTCCGACGTAAGGCGGCGGCGGTCACGTTCGCTGTCCTGGCGCTCACCCTGGCCGGTGGCGGGATCGCCATCGCCCAGCCGTCGGCGAAGGCACCGCAGGAGGCCGTCCAGCCGGCGTCCCGCGCCACGGGCGACGCCCAGCAGCCGCCGGTCACGGCCCAGTCGGCCCGCAGCGCCAAGGCGGCGCTGGAGGCCGGCAAGGCCAGCACGCTGGCGACCGCCAACTTCTACACGGTCGTCAACGCCAACGGCACCAAGGCCCGCGGCGACGGCACGGTCATCAAGTTCGGCCCCGGCCAGTACGAGGTGCAACTCGGCGTGAACGTCTCGACCGGCGCCTTCCTGGCGACCATCTCGCGGTCCGACTCCTGCTGCATCCCGCCCGCTGGCGAGATCTCCGTCGCGCCCCGCCTCGGCACGCCCAACTCGGTCTTCATCCAGACCCGCAACTCGTCCGGCACCCCGGCCGACCGGGGCTTCACCCTGCTCACGCACACCTTCTGACCGAACCGACCGGACCGGCCCCCATGCCCGCGCGTGCGGGCCGGTCCACGTCCCGGCCCGGGCGTCCCGCTTCGGCCTGCTCGTGCCGGTGCTCCTCTTTCGGGCGACCCATCCCCGTGCGGACCACAACGGCCCGGTCCGGCCCCGACAATCCCACGTTTGCCGGGGCCCCGGCCCGGGAAGCAAGCACCGTGACGGACATCTCGGACACCCTGGCCAGCCTGCCCACCTCGGTCGATCCCGAGCCGACCGGCGCCGAGCTGGAACAGACCCTCTTCGAGGTCAAACGCGTGATCGTCGGGCAGGATCGGCTCGTCGAACGTCTGCTCACCGCACTCATCGCCAACGGGCACTGCCTTCTGGAGGGCGTGCCCGGCGTGGCCAAGACCCTCGCGGCGCAGACTCTCGCCACCGTGGTCGGCGGCACCTTCTCCCGGATCCAGTTCACCCCGGACCTGGTCCCCTCCGACATCGTCGGCACCCGGATCTACCGGGCCTCCAAGGAGACCTTCGACATCGAGCTGGGCCCGATCATGGCCAACCTGGTGCTCGCCGACGAGATCAACCGGGCACCGGCCAAGGTCCAGTCGGCGCTGCTGGAGGCGATGGCCGAACGGCAGGTCTCCATCGGCGGGCGCAGCTGGCCGGTGCCGACGCCGTTCCTGGTGCTGGCCACCCAGAACCCGATCGAGTCCGAGGGGGTCTACCAGCTCCCCGAGGCGCAGCGCGACCGGTTCCTCATGAAGGTGGTCGTCGACTATCCCAGCGACGCCGACGAACTGGCCATCCTCTACCGGATGAGCACCGACCGGCCCAGCGCGCGTCAGGTGCTCGACCCGCAACGCCTGCGACTCCTGCAGACGCACGCCGAGCGGGTCTTCGTCCACCACGCCCTGGCCGAGTACGTGGTCCGGCTGATCCTCGCCACCCGCGACCCGGGCCGGTTCGGGCTGGCTGAGATCGCGCCGCTGCTGGCGTACGGCGCCAGCCCACGGGCGACGCTCGGTCTGGTCGCCGCCGCCCGCGCGCAGGCGCTGCTGCGGGGACGGGAGTACGTGTTGCCCGAGGACGTCCGGGAATTGGCGGTGGACGTCCTCTCCCACCGGCTGGTGCTCTCCTTCGACGCCGTGGCCGACGGGGTCTCGGCCGAGAGCCTGGTCCGGCGGCTCGTGGAGGCGGTGCCGCCGCCCCGGGTGGCCACCGGGCACCCCCAGCAGACCCCCGACCTGGCGGCGGCGTGAGACGCGCCGGCCGCACCTCGGTGGCCACGCCGCCCGACCCGGGCCTGGCCGAGCTGACCCCCGACCAGCGGCTGCGCCGACTGGAACTGACCGTCACCCGGAGACTCAACGGTCTGCTGCACGGCCAGTACCGTGGCCTGCTCCCCGGGCCGGGCAGCGAACCCGCCGGCAGCCGCGAGTACCGGCCGGGGGAGGACGAGGTCCGCCGGATGGACTGGGCGGTGACCGCCCGGACCGCCGTGCCGCACGTCCGACAGGTCGACGCCGACCGGGAACTCACCACCTGGCTGCTCGTCGACGCCAGCGCCAGCATGGAGTTCGGCACCGCCGAGCTGGACAAGCGGGAGCTGGCGGTGGCCGCCGTGGCGGCGGTGGGTTTCCTGACCGCAGGCATCGGCAACCGGTTGGGCGCCCAGGTGCTGGGCGCCGACGGGGTACGACGCTTTCCCGCCCGCAGCGGGCGTACCCATCTGCTCGGTCTGCTCCGCGCGCTGCTGACCGCGCCGCGCGCGACCGAGCCCGACGACCGGCCCCGGTCCCGGCTGGCGACCCCGCAGCCGGTCGCGGCGGCGGAGTTGGCGGACGGGCTGGACGCGGTGCACCGGGTCGCCAACCAGCGCGGGCTGGTCGTGGTGGTCTCCGACTTCCTCGACGGCCTGCCCGACGACCCCGACGAGCCGCCGCCCTGGGAGCGGACCCTGCGTCGGCTGTCCGCCCGCCACCAGGTGCTGGCGATCGAGGTGACCGACCCGCGCGAACTGGAACTTCCCGACGTCGGCCTGATCACGCTTGTCGACCCGGAGACCGGCCGTCGCCGCGAGGTGTGCACATCGGACCGCCGCCTGCGGGAGCGCTACGCCGCGGCCGCCGCCGTCCAGCGTGACCAGGTCCGCCAGGCGTTGCGCCGGAGCGCGGCGACACACCTGGCGCTGCGCACCGATCGGGACTTCAGCGCCGACATCGTCCGACACGTGCACGCCCAGCGGCGGATGGCCGCGGCGCCGGCCGGAGCCGTCCGGGGAGGTGCCGCGTGACCTGGGAGTCCCCGTTGCGGCTCTGGCTGCTGATCGGCGTGCTCGCGCTGGTCGGCGCGTACCTGGTGATGCAGCGCAGACGCAGCCAATACGCCGTCCGCTTCACCAACCTGCGGCTGCTGGACCGGGTGGCACCCGTTCGTCCGGCCTGGCGCCGGCACGTTCCGGCCGGACTGTTCCTGGCCATGCTGGCGCTGCTCGTGGTCGGCTTCGCCCGGCCCACCGCCGAGGTCCGGGTCCCCCGGGAACGCGCCACCGTGATGGTGGCCGTCGACGTGTCCACCTCCATGCTGGCCACCGACGTGGAGCCGGACCGGCTGGCGGCGGCCAAGCAGGCGGCCCGACGTTTCGTCGAGGGTCTGCCCGACGAGTTCAACGTGGGGCTTGTCGCGTTCGCCGGCAGCGCCGCCGTCCTGGTGCCGCCCGGCACCGACCGGGACGCCCTGGACGAGGGCATCGGTCGCCTCGCCGAGGGGGTGACCGGGGTGCAGGGCACCGCGATCGGTGAGGCCATCAACACCTCGCTCGGCGCGGTCAAGAGCCTGGACAGCGAGGCCGCCAAGGAGCCACCGCCGGCCCGGATCATCCTGCTCTCCGACGGAGCCAACACGTCGGGGATGGACCCGATGGAGGCGGCGGCGGAGGCGGTCGCGGCGAAGGTGCCGGTGCACGCGATCTCCTTCGGCACACCGTCGGGATTCGTGGACCGGGGCGGACGGCCGATCCAGGTGCCGGTCGACGGGCAGACCCTCAAGGCAGTCGCCGACGAGACCGGCGGAATGTTCCACGAGGCCAGCACCGTCGACGAGTTGCGCGCCGTCTACGACGACATCGGCAGCTCGGTCGGCTACCGCACCGAACGTCAGGACGTCTCGGCCCGGTTCATCGGCCTCGGACTGGTGTTCGCGATGGGTGCCGCCGCTGGCTCGATGCGCTGGTTCTCCCGACTGCCCTGATCCACCGCGCCGACGTCGACCGTGAGGAGTACGCATGGCAGTGCAGACCGGACTGGGCGAACCGCGCGGTCCCTGGTTCATCTCGCCGGAGCTCGACCCGGACGGGCGCGGGTGGTGGGACGCGCCCGGCTCGGGGCGGGACCCCGGCGGGCGACGCCCCGGCCGGCTGCTCGCCGCGTTGGCGATCGTGGCGGTGTCGGCCGTCTCGGGCGCCCTGGCCGGCGGCGTGGTGGCCAGCCGGGACGGCGCGGGGCCGTCCGCGGCGTCCGCCGCACCGGTGCCGGCGGAGTTGGTCACCGCCGCCGAGCGGACCGTGCCCGGTGTGGTGTCGGTGCTCGCCGGCGGCGCGAACGGCGCGTCCGCGACCGGCTCCGGGTTCGCCATCGACGACCAGCAGCACCTGGTCACCAACGACCACATCCTGGCCAAGGCCGGTGGTGGGCCGGTCACGGTGGAGCTGCCCGACGGCCGCCGGTACGAGGCCGAGGTGATCGGCAGGGAGCCGCGCAGCGACCTGGCGGTGCTGAAGGTGCCACCGTCGGCAGGCCTCGCCCCGTTGCCGCTGGCCAAGCCGGGCGCCACCCGGGTCGGTGAGCCGGTGCTGGCGGTCGGCTCACCGCTGGGGCTGCCCGGGACGGTCACCGCGGGCATCGTCAGCGCGCTGGACCGCCAGGTGCGGTTGGGCAACAACCGGCACCGCGCGGTGCAGACCGACGCGTCGATCAACCCCGGCAACTCGGGCGGGCCGCTGGTCAACGCCCGAGGCGAGGTGGTCGGGGTGAACACCGCGATCGCCACCATCGACGGCAACGGGTCGATCGGCATCGGCTTCGCCATCCCGATCGATCAGGTGCAGCAGACCGCCGACACGATCATCGGCAAGGGCGGCTGAGCTGCCCGGACGGCCCGTCGGGTCGCCTCCATTGTCGGATATCCGGCCACACGTCATCGGGCCATGGAAATATGACGCTCGATATGGATACTGGCGGAGGTGGAGCGTCCTCTTCTCACGGTCCTCCTGCTGGTGGGCCTGGTCATCGGATGTGCGGTGGGGTCGGCGTACGCCCGGGCGCGACGCGGGTGGACCGATTACCAGACCGCGAAGAAATCGGTGCCCGGCGCTCGCCGCGGCGCGTGGGTGCTGATCCGCGGGGTCGCGCTGAAGGCCGCGGTGATCGGGTTGCTGCTGTTCGGCGCCGTGGCGTACGCCGCGGTCGGTTCGGACGACGAGACCGCCGGTCCGGCGCCGAGCCCGTCCACCACGCAGAGTGAGCCTCCGCGCCGGTGACCCGGGGCGGGCCGCGGCGGGCTAGCCTCGGGGCGTGGACGACGGACTGCGGGTGACCGATCGGTGGGTCGTCCCCGCCGGGGAGCTGCGGGAGCGCTTCTCCCGCTCGTCCGGCCCCGGCGGGCAGGGCGTGAACACCGCCGACTCCCGGGTCGAGCTGAGCTACGACCTGGCCAACTCTCCGGCCGTGCCCGAGTCGCTGCGGGCGCGGGCGCTGGCACGGCTCGCCAACCGACTGGTGGACGGTGTGTTGACGATCGCGGCCAGCGAGCACCGGGCGCAGCTTGCGAACCGGGAGGCGGCCCGCGAGCGGATGCTTGCGCTGTTGCGCGAGGCGGCCGCCCCGCCCCCGCCGCCGCGTCGGGCGACCAGGCCGTCCCGGGGCGCCAAGGAACGTCGGCTGGCCGAGAAGAAGCGCCAGTCGCAGCGCAAGCGCGACCGCCGCGTCGACGGCGAGTAGTCATCGTCACCGAGCGTGAGTGACCCCTCTGACTGGCGAGTGACAGAATCTGGAATCTGTCAGCCGAAGTGTGTATGGTCGGCAGGTCACCCAGGAGAGGAAGACCTCATGGACACCCGCACCCTCGGCACCTCCGGCCCCACCGTCTCCGCGCTCGGGCTCGGCCTGATGGGCATGTCGGACCTCTACGGCCCCGCCGACGAGGCCGAGAGCGTCGCCACCATCCACGCCGCACTGGACGCCGGCATCACCCTGCTCGACACGGGCGACTTCTACGGGATGGGCCACAACGAGATGCTGCTGCGGGAGGCGCTGCGCGGCCGCAACCGGGACAACGCGGTGATCAGCGTGAAGTTCGGCGCGCTGCGCGACGTCGACGGCGGTTGGAACGGCAACGACGTCCGACCCGTCGCGATCAAGAACTTCCTGGCGTACACGCTGCGCCGGCTCGGCACCGACCACGTCGACATCTACCGCCCCGCCCGGCTCGCCCCGGACGTGCCGGTGGAGGAGGTCGTGGGCACCCTGGCTGAGCTGGTCAAGGCGGGTCACGTCCGGCACATCGGCCTGTCCGAGGTGAGCGCCGAGACGCTGCGCCGGGCGCACGCCGTGCACCCCATCAGCGACCTCCAGATCGAGTACTCGCTGATCTCCCGCGCCCCCGAGGCCGAGATCCTGCCGACGGCGCGTGAGCTGGGCGTCGGGATCACCGCGTACGGGGTGCTCTCCCGAGGGCTGATCAGCGGCCACTGGACGGCGGGGCGGGAGACCGCCGGCACCGACTTCCGCAGCCATCTGCCGCGCTTCGCCGGCGCGAACCTGGACCGCAACCTCGCCCTCGTGGACGCGCTGCGCGCCATCGCCGAGGCGCGGGGCGTCACCGTGGCGCAGATCGCCATCGCCTGGGTGCTCGCCCGGGGCGAGACCGTCGTACCCCTGATCGGCGCCCGCCGCCGGGACCGGCTCACCGAGGCCCTCGGCGCCGCTGCGGTCACGCTTACCGAGACGGACCTGGCCGCCATCGAGGCCGCCGTCCCCGCCGACGCGGTGGCCGGCAGCCGGTACGACGAGGCGCAGATGGCGTTCCTGGACAGCGAGCGGTCATGACGACCCGGTCGTGTGGGGGACGACGGCGCGCGGGGGGGGCCCACCCACGCGCGCCGGGAGCGG